>CAYRRL010000001.1:0-31090 GCA_964426665.1 uncultured Ferruginibacter sp.
GCCTCATGGCAGCAGCAGGTGCCCATTCCGCAGTGCTACACAACTGCCAATAACAACAATGCCTGGAGTATTCCATTAAATCCTGTTATTGCCACAACACCGGTTCCAGTAAATCAGCAACATTTCTTAAGAGGAGCCATTGCCATTGCTGTAAATGGCGTGGCCATATTTAATCCATATACAAACACAGGCGTGGATGCATTTTTAGATGGGCAACTGGATAACTGGGGAGGGCATTGCGGCCGTGCTGATGATTATCATTACCACATTGCGCCGTTGCATTTATATAGCCAAACAGCAGCAACCAAGCCCATTGCTTTTGCATTAGATGGATTTGCTGTATATGGAAATACAGAGCCGGAAGGAACACCGATGAACGCATTGGATGTAAATCATGGGCATTATGGAACGAATGGCGTGTATCATTATCACGGCACGGCGGCTGCCCCATACATGATTGGCAATATGGTGGGGCAGGTAACCGAAGACGCCACTTTGCAAATCATTCCTCAGGCGGTTGCAAAGCCTGTGAGGCCATCATTGACACCATTGCCCGGCGCCACTATCGTTGACTGTCAGCCGAACAATACCAACAATGGATACAACCTGGCCTATACAAAAGACGGCCAGAATCATCAGGTAAATTATAACTGGGTGGATTCAACACCTGCATTGAGCAAATACACTTTTACATTTGTAGACCCAGGCAGCACAACCGTATCGGTGTATGCAGGATTTTCCCAATCGCAATGTACAGTGCCAACAGGCCCCACACAAAACGGCGAATTAAAAACAATGCTGCGGTTGCCGGACACCGGGGAGAATACAGATTATACTTCCACATTTGGAGAAGATAACGATTACTCAATCAATACTCCATTCTTTATCAATAACGCCAATGGCACGGTAACCGATACCGTTACCGGACTGATGTGGCAAAAGGCTGACGGAGGTGAAATGACTGTTGAAAATGCCCGTATCTATTGCGATACACTTACCCTTGGCGGTTATACCAACTGGCGCTTGCCCACCGCACATGAAAGCTTCAGCATTTTAAACCAGCAATACAGCAACCCTTCACTGGATGCAAACTATTTTACTGTTTCGAATGCACAATACTGGTGGACCAGCAATGTGCAACTGAATGACAGCTCTAAAGTATGGACTACTAATGCCGGCGGGGGAATTGGCAATAAACCAAAAAATGAAACCATCAGTGCAGGGGGAAGTTTCAGGTATCATGTAAGGGCAGTAAGGGATATCAGTACTCCGCCAACAGTGAGCATTCATTTTACCGACAACAATGATGGAACTGTAACAGACAATTTCACCAGCCTTGTCTGGCAGGAAATTCCTGCTGCAGACACCATGACATGGGAAAACGCCTTGCAGTATGCTGACACACTTTTGCTGGCGGGTATAACAGAATGGAGGCTGCCTAATATAAAGGAATTACGTTCGCTCAATAATGAGAAGCTGAGCAACCCTTCAATTGATACCGCTTTCTTTAAAGTCATTAACAATAAAAAGTATTGGTCGTCCACCACACTGCCTAATCAAACTGCAGAGGCCTGGTATTTGAACACCCGCTATGGAATAACAACTTACGATGTAAAAACGGCAAAAGATTATGTAATGTGTGTAAGCTCTGGTGCCAATTATATTTTTACAGGCAACGGCAATTGGGATATTGCTTCTAACTGGATGAACAATAAAATTCCACCATCTACATTGCCTGCAGGATATACCATCGTCATTAATCATTCACAGGGAGGACAATGTGTTTTGAATATTACTCAACATATATCAAGGGGCGCAGGTATCAAAATCAATCCGGGTAAAAACATGTTGATACCCGGTTCATTAATTCAACAATGACATTATTTGAAACAGCCCGGCAATACCTCACACTGGGTTTTACTCATGTAATTCCGTTTGGCTTTGACCATATACTTTTTATTCTCTGCATTTTTTTAATGGGCAACGGCATTAAGCAAATTATTTTTTTGTGTTCTGTTTTTACTTTAGCACACAGCATTTCTCTTGGGCTTGCATCAGCAAATATGATTTCAATAAATACAAGAATTACTGAGCCACTAATTGCTTTATCAATACTTATTACAGCCATTCAAAATATCGTTGGCAACACATTATACAAATGGAGAATGCCGGCGATTTTTATTTTTGGCTTGATACACGGACTTGGTTTTGCTGTGGCACTGAAAGAAACAGGGCTTGCTGAGGATCGCTTTTTTTCTTCCTTGTTGTTCTTCAACCTAGGTGTTGAGTTTGGACAAATTGCTATTATAATAGTTGCCTGGTATTTGATTGGTAAATGGTTTAGAGAAAAGGCATGGTATAAAGAAAGGTTTGTTTATCCGGTATCAACTAT
Source organism: uncultured Ferruginibacter sp. (assembly GCA_964426665.1). Taxonomy (GTDB): domain Bacteria; phylum Bacteroidota; class Bacteroidia; order Chitinophagales; family Chitinophagaceae; genus Ferruginibacter. The sequence continues at coordinate 2,393 of CAYRRL010000001.1, forward strand.
CACTGCATGTGTTGCTTTGTATTGGACGATTGAAAGACTATTGGTGTAAATAACTTTATAATGTTACTTCTCTCTCAAGCCATGTCCTTCCTTCGTTCATTTGCCCACATAAACATACAAGACTGGGAAATAAGCCTGATCATTCCAAAATGTGCCGGTATAAAAAGAGACAGATTCAAACCGGAATATAAAGACCACCGCATGATGCGGCTGTATGTGGGATCGGAAGAAGCAGAATATTTAATTGCTGATTTGGAAAGAGGGTTTCATAAAATATAATAACAAAGGGTTGCTTTAAAAAAGCAACCCTTCATCATATTCGCTGTATTTGTAATTAAAATGAGTTTACAAATATTGACCAGTTTTCCCCTACTTTTTTAAACTGCCCGTTATTATCCCAACTACTTGTTCCATCTGCCTGGCCCAAATGCCTATACCAGCCTAAATCGCCATTGGGCTTAATACCATAGATAATTTGCCCGCCACCTGAAAACGCATGAGAAATTAAATCCCAGGCTTCGCCAACTTTTTTAAATTGCCCATTGCCTGCCCATCTGTCAGTGCCATCAGCATAGCCTAAATGCTTAAACCATCCCAAATCACCATTTGCTTTTATTGCATATATAATACCGTTACCTGCAGAAAATACTTCTACATAATCCTGCCATCCTTCACCAACTTTTGTAAACTGCCCGTTGTTTGCCCACACAGCCAACCCATCTGCCTGCCCCAAATGCTTAAACCATCCTAAATCGCCGTTGGGCTTTATTGCATAAATAATCTGCCCGCCACCCGAAAATGCTTTTGAAATTAAATCCCAATCTTCCCCAACTTGCTTAAACTGGCCGTTGTTTTCCCAGCCTGACCTGTCGCCTGTTTCCCAACCATTGTGGCGGAACCATCCCAATTCGCCTGTGGGTTTTATTGCATAAATAATATTACTGTCTGCCCTGAAAGCATAGCTTGCTCTTTGCCAATCTTCGCCAACTTGCTTAAACTGGCCGTTGTTCCCCCATAGCGCTAATCCATCATCGTACCCAAGATGCTTATACCAACCCAGCGACCCGTCGGTTTTTATTGCATAAATTACATGTGTTCCCGGAATGGGGTTGTTGTTTGGTGGTGCAGTTTCTTTGTTGCAGGCTGACAGAAAGAAAATAGCAGCCAATAGCGAAAAGAAAATAATATTCTTTTTCATACAGGAATCGATTGTTTTAAATGATACTTAATTAAACAATGGGTGAAGATAAGAATTTAAACTTTCAGATGTATTGTATCGTATAGTTTACCAGCTTATTTCTTTACAAATTCCACCCTCCTGTTTTTAGCTTTCCCTTCTGCTGTATTATTGTTATCAATAGGCAAAGCTTCGCCATAACCTTTTGCACTCAATCTTGCTTCATTAACTCCCAATGACACCAACAGGTTTTTTACAGCAGCAGCTCTTTCTTCAGAGAGTTTTACATTAGCAGCATCATCGCCATCGCTGTCTGTATGCCCGCCTATTTCAAATTTTGTATCAGGGTTTGTTTTCAAGTAAGCAACCAGTTCATTAATAACGCCCATGCTTTCTGGTTTGATAACAGCTTTGTTCACATCGAAGCGGATAGCATGTGTAATGAATTTGCCATTTACCAATTGCAGCCCTTTTGCCGGCAGGGATTTAGCCAGCCTGAAATTTTTAAACAATATTTTCATTTCCTGGCTGGTGTTGCCAGTGAGCAATATTTTTTTGGGTTGCAGCCTGCAATCAGCTATATCAATTTGCCTGTATTGGTCAAGATAAACAGTAAGGTGCTTATGAACATATGCAATAGCAATATGCACCCACCGGTTGTAAAATTTGTTCTCTCCAAAATATTCTTCGGGATTATCTTTTGCTTCCCTTCCACCGTTGGGAAATGAAACAGAGAGTTCATGTTTGTTGGGTGTTATCAAAACTTCCTGCTCCCCGTTTTGCAAATGGATTTCCACGCCGGGGTTGCCATCATATCCTGCATCCAGCCATGTATCGTATTCAATGGTAAAAGTATCAGGCAAAGCAGCTTTTATTTTAGGGCTCAGCTTTGTATAATATTCCTTTATTGAAATACATTTTTCATTTCCCTCTTCAGCCACTGCAACTTTTCCTCCTTCCACATTCCAATTCAATGGGGCCCCGGCAAGATTATCGTTTACCAGATTATCATCCAGCAAAGCAATTTCACCAGGGATGAAACCATACTTTGCAAAATCATTTATATCTGGCTGTGCAGCAACATTGATGCTTTTGATAAGCAGTGCGCCACCGAGAAAAAAGAGCCGGGCTATTCTTTGCATAAAAAGGTATTTTTCCAAATATAATATTTTTGAGAGGCGGCAAGCAGGCATTAACAACAATATTATACATGCATTGCCTGGTGTACAAACCCATGCATCTTCTTCAAAAACCCATACAAGCCGCTCATCGTTTCCACGCCCTGCACTTCCAGTATGCCGTGTTTGCCAACCTGTTTTAATTTTGCTTTGTTGGTTTCCCTTTGCAAAAACTGGAGGATTAAATTAAAAGTTTCGCTTTGGAAATAAGGCGACTCCGGGTTGCTCACAAAAAAGCATTTCAGCACTTCATTTTTTAAGAATAGTTTTTCAAAACCCAATTCAACAGCAATTTTTCTTGTCCGCACTGTAGTAAACAAATCTTCCACCTGCGCTGGTATGGGGCCAAAGCGGTCTTCCAGTTCTTTATGAAATTCAGCCAGCTCATTTTCATTGGCACAGTTATCCAATCTTGTATAAAGGCTCAGCCTTTCAGTAATGCTTTCCACATAACTGTCGGGAATTAAAATTTCCAAATCCGTATCAATGCTGCAGTCGCTTACAAAATCATCCTGCTGTTGTATTTCCTCTTTAAACAGTTCCCGGAACTGTGAACGCTTTAATTCTTTTACAGCTTCGTCCAATATTTTCTGGTACATCTCAAAACCAATCTCTGCAATAAAGCCGCTTTGCTCACCGCCTAATAAATTCCCTGCGCCACGTATATCCAAATCCCTCATCGCAATCTGGAAACCGCTTCCTAAATCAGTGTATTGTTCCAAAGTTGATAAACGCTTGCGGCTGTCCGGCGGCAATGTGCTCATTGGTGGCGCCAATAAATAACAGAATGCTTTTTTGTTGCTGCGGCCCACCCGCCCACGCAGCTGGTGCAAATCGCTCAGCCCAAACTGGTGTGCATTGTTTACAATAATGGTATTCACATTTGGTATGTCCACGCCGCTCTCAACAATATTAGTGCACACCAGCACATCGTACTTTTTGTCCATAAAGTCCAGGATAGTGTCTTCCAACTGGTCGCCTTCCATTTGCCCGTGTGCAAAGGCAATGGATAAATCAGGGCAAAGCCCCTGTATCAATCCTTTCATCTCACTCAGGCCATTCACCCTGTTATGAATAAAAAATACCTGCCCTCCCCTTTCCGTTTCATAATAAATGATGTCACGGATGGCATCTTCATTAAACACCATCACTTCTGTTTGTATCGGCTGCCTGTTGGGCGGCGGCGTATTGATGATGCTTAAATCCCTTGCGCCCATTAAACTGAATTGCAGCGTACGGGGTATTGGGGTGGCGGTCAATGTTAGCGAATCAACCGTGGTACGGAGCTGTTTCAATTTTTCTTTTGCAGCCACGCCAAATTTTTGTTCTTCGTCAATTATCATCACACCCAAATCTTTAAACTTCATGTCCTTGCTCAAGATGGCATGTGTGCCAATGATGATATCAATTTTCCCTTCCTCTAATTTCTTCAGTGTTTCTTTTCTTTCTTTCGCTGATTTAAAACGGTTGATAAAATCTACCGTAACAGGAAAATCTTTTAAGCGGTCGCTGAAAGTTTTATAATGCTGATAAGCCAGAATAGTTGTAGGTACTAATACAGCAGCTTGTTTGTTATCACAGCAAGTTTTAAAAGCGGCACGTATCGCCACTTCTGTTTTGCCAAAGCCCACATCGCCGCACACAAGCCTGTCCATTGGCTGCGGCTTTTGCATATCACGTTTCACATCCTCGCTTGCCTTCGCCTGGTCAGGCGTGTCTTCATAAATAAAACTTGCTTCCAGTTCTGTCTGCATGTAATTATCAGGTGAATGAGCAAAACCTTCCTGGCTTTTGCGCTGTGCATACAGTTTTATTAAATCAGTGGCAATATCTTTTACCTGCTTCTTTGTTTTTTCTTTCAGCTTGCTCCACACATCGCTGCCCAATTTATTCATCTTGGGCACGCTGCCTTCTTTGCCGCTGTACTTGCTTATTTTATGCAGCGATGAAATGTTTACATATAATAAATCACCGTCCTTGTATTGAATCCGCACTGCCTCCTGCATCTTTCCATTGGCCTCTATTTTTTGCAAACCGCTGTACACGCCTACGCCATGGTCAATATGCGTTACATAATCCCCCGGCTGCAGCTCCCTCAGTGTTTTTAAAGTAAGCGCTTTGTTCTTGCTGAAGGCCTGCTTTACTTTATACTTATGGTAGCGCTGGAAAATTTGATGGTCGGTGTAGCAAACAGATTTTAAATCATCATCAATAAACCCTTCATGAATGGACGTGGGGATTGGAATCACCTGCACTTCTGCTTTTAAATCAATAAAGATGCTGTGCAGCCTCTCTAATTGTTTGGGATTATCAGCAAAAAGATAAATATTGTAATGTTTGGCTTCGTATTCTTTTAAGTTCTTTATTAATAAATCGAACTGGCGGTTGAAGGCTGGCTGCTCTTTGGTAGAAAATAAAACCGTTTCCCGTTTCTCGTTTTGGGAGAAGTATGCTTTTTTGCCAAACTCTATAATATGCCTTTGCTTGATTTGCTCTTCAATATCTTTTGCTTTTACAAAATCATCTGTTGATACGTCTTTTTTCTCTGTTAAGCCAGCCTCATCTTCTGTTACCGTGGCAGAATGGTAACCTCCGCTTTTCACAACTTCTAAAAACAATTCCAAATCTTCTTCCTGCTGTTCAATTTTTTCTTTGATGAACTCCCAGTCTTCGCTCCATACTACAGTATTCTCCGGCAGGAATTCAAACAAGGAGATTTTCTCCCCTGTTTCAAATTGTGTTTCCACATTCGGGATAATATTTACCTGCAACAATTTCCTTTCGCTCAACTGTGTTTCCGGGTCAAAAATCCTGATGCTGTCAACCTCGTTGCCAAACAATTCAATCCTGTATGGTTTTTCATTTCCGTAAGAATAAATATCCAATATGCCGCCACGCACAGCAAACTGCCCCGGCTCATACACAAAATCTGTTCGTACAAAACCATTGTTTACAAACTTTTCTAAAATGCCGTTTACATCAATCGTATCTGCCTGCTTGATGGAAATAATATTTTCAGATAATTTCTTTGACAGCACTACTTTTTCAAACAATGCCTCAGGATAAGTAACAAATATTTTTTTGTTAACGGTAAAGTTTTGGTTGCTGGCAATTTTTGTCAACGCTTCTGTACGCAGCATTACGTGGCTGCTGTTTAATAAGCGGTAGTTCTTTTTATTTTTAAAAGAAGAGGGGAAATAAAAAACATCGAGTGCGCCCGTGATATTCTCTAAAGTGTTGTGGAAGTAAGCGGCTTCTTCTGCATCCCTCAGGATAATAATATGGTTTATTTGTGCGGCTTTGGGGTTGCTGAAAACGGCATCTGCTACAAATGCCGCCGAGCTTCCGTGCAGGCCAGATAAGTGCAAACATTGCGGTTGTGGCAACAGAAGCCTGTCCGCTATTTGAAAACAGCGGGGGTTGCCAGCGTACTCCTTCTTCAGTACTTCCAGGTTCATCCGGCCGCAAAGATAAATGGTTGGCCTTACAACACAACCTCATCACTGAAACAAACGTACATTTTACAGGCTTAACAAACACCCGATTTGAGGGCAAAATGCACTATTTTCGGGGCTTGCACGCTTTAATAATATTCCTGATGAAGATATTTTACAAACTGTTGCCCGCTGCTGTTGCGCTGATGCTGTTTGGAGTTTCGTTTGCCCAAACAAAAGAATGGCCGGTACGTTTTGCCAATGGCAATTTTATTACAGGCAGCAATATTGAAAACAATACTTTCAAAAATGAAAATATCAGCGCCTCGCTGTTTGGCAACAAATACTTTGTGTTGATTCAGTTTTCAAAATTGCCATCAGCAGCTTTGCAGCAAAAAATGAAAAGCGCAGGCATTGAACTAAACAATTACCTGCCAGAGCAGGCCTATTTAGCTGCCATTGCAAACACATTTGATTTTAATACAGCAAAGAACTTCGGCATTGCATCCATCAACAGTGTCCCGCCATTTTTCAAAATCAATAAAAAACTGGCAGAAGAAAAAGCTGCGGCAACAAAAGAAAATCAGGCTATTGCTGTAAATTATTTTGAACAGGCAGATAAAAATATGGTGGCAGCGGCGCTGCGTGCCAAAGGCGCTGTTATTATCGCAGAAAAATTTTCAGCAGGCGGCATCATTTTAATTCAATACAACAAAGCAATTATTGATTCAATAGCAGCGCTGCCATTTGTAATATCGGTTGACAGGCTTCCTGCAAAAGACCAACTGCTCAACTACAACAGCCGTGCAGCGCACACTGTGAGCGGCCTGAATGCATGGGGCGGCAAAAACCTGAACGGCAAAGGCGTAACAATTGGCATTGGCGACAATGCCGACCAATCAACACATATTGACTTTACCGGCAGGCTTATCAGCCGCACGCCTGCCACGCCTACCAACCATGGCACGCATGTTACCGGCACAGCAGCAGGCGCAGGCATCATTAACCCCAAAAACAGGGGCATGGCATCCAAGGCAACAATACTGGCGCAATATTTCAGCGATGTGATTGTGTATGCGCCATCATACGTGGCAGATTATGATATGGTGGCAACAAACAACTCTTACCACAGCGCCGAAAACGGCTGTGTTGGCAACCAGGAATACAACAGCCTTAGCCGATACGGCGATGCTCAAATGGCAAACTACGGCCAGTTGCAGCATGTGTTTGCAGCAGGCAACGATGGCGCCAGCACCTGCAGCCCTTACCCTGCTTCTTTTGCCACCATAAAATCGGGGTGGCAATGCGGCAAAAATATTTTAACTGTGGGCGCATTGAATGTAAGCAACAATACTATTGCTTCGTACAGTGGCCGTGGGCCAACTGCAGATGGAAGGGTAAAACCTGAAATAACCAGCGATGGCTTTGCTGTGCTTTCAACCAATTCGTACAATACTTATGGGTATAATTATGGCACCAGCATGGCGGCGCCAGGCGTTACGGGCTCGCTTGCATTAATGTATGAACGGTACAGGCAAACACATGCCGGCGCCAACCCAAGGAGCGCTTTAATGAAAGCCCTTGCCTGCAACACCGCAGAAGACCTCGGCAATGCCGGGCCAGATTATACTTATGGCTTTGGCATGCTTAACACAAGGCGTGCTGTGGAAGCAATCGACAGCAACCGCTATTTCATCAGCAGTATTGCCAATGCAGGCAGCAATACGCATAACATAACTGTGCCGGCTAACACACGCCGCCTTAAAGTAATGCTGTACTGGAACGATGCCGCTGCGGCAAGCAATGCATCCACTGCATTGGTAAACGATTTAGACCTTGTGCTGATTGAGCCTTCGCTTGCATTGCACAGGCCGTTTACATTAAATGCAGCGCCAGCCAATGTGAACAATGTGGCAACGGAAGCCGCGGACCACATTAATAATATCGAACAGGCAATTATAGAAAACCCTGCTGCCGGCATTTATTCTGCCAACATCAATGGCTTTAATATTCCTTCGGGAACGCAGGAATATGTGGTAACGTATGAGATAATAAAAAATGGCGTAACGGTGGAGTACCCTGGCGGGGGCGAAACATTAGTGCCCGGCGAAACAGAAACTATCCGCTGGAACGCTTATGGCAGCGAAACCAATAATTTTACTATTGAATATTCACCTGATAATGGCGGCAACTGGGTTACTGTGAACAATAATGTTGCCGCTGCCACAAGGTTATACGATTGGGTTGTGCCGGATGTGCCCACAGCGCAGGGGTTAATAAGGGTAAGCAGGAATGGTTCATCCCTTTCGGATGCAAGCAATTTTAATTTTAATATTTTGGGGCAGCCTGTGGTTACTGCGGACAGCGTGTGCGAAGGCGCCATACAATTATCATGGCCTTCTATATTGGGCGCCACCAGTTATGATATTTACCAGCTTGCTGGCGACAGCATGCAGGTGATTGGCAACACTTCTTCTTTGTCTTACCTCATAACCGGGCTCGATAAAAATAAAACTTACTGGCTTGGTGTTGCTGCAAAAAACGGCACAGTGCCCGGCAGAAGGTCGCTATCGGTACAGGTTAGGCCGGTTAGCGGCCCTTGTTTGCTTGCTGCTTTTAACAACGACCTTAAAGTAGATGCTATCCTGGAGCCGGCCACTGCAAGGCAATTGTTTTCAAATGCACCCAATGCAACAAAGCCTGTAAAAGTTTCTATTAAAAACACAAGTGCAGCCACCGTTACCGGCCCATACAATGTTTCGTTTGATTATGGCGGCGCTGTTGTTACAGAAGTTGGGAACACATCTATCAGCCCGGGTGCCACGCTTACTTATACTTTCACGGGCACCTACCCAATACCTGCTGCTGGTTACCAGTATAATTTTAAAGCTTGGGTAACCAAGGCTACAGACAACAATCACTTAAACGACACAGCTTACAAAACTGTAAAGTATATAAACAATGATGCCATAACTGTATTGCCGCTTAATGAAAATTTTGAAAGTATGCCTGCGGCAGAATTTAAAACGGCAGAGCTTGCCATTGGCGGCAATAAATACCTTGACTTCAGTGCCAGTGGCATTTATGGCAGGGCAAGAAGTTTTGTAAACACAGGATTTCCCATAGATGGCAGCAAAGCGCTTACGCTTGACCAGTCGCCATATACCGCCAGCGGCAATACAGACAGCGTTGTGTTTAATTACAACCTGTCTTTGTTTGCATCAAAGCAGGTGCGTTTTGAATTTTATTATAAAAACCATGGGCAGGACGATGCGCCAGGCAATAAAATATGGGTAAGGGGCAGCGAAAACAATAGCTGGGTGGAAGCATTTGATTTGTTTGCCAACCAGGCAGATTTAGGCGAATGGAAAAAGGGCATTATCAATGTAAATGAAATATTGAGCAATGCAATTCCATCACAAACCATGTCTGCCACCTTTCAAATAAAGATTGGGCAACAAGGGTATAATTCTGCCAACAGCCCCGAGCCGGTTGTGGATGTTGACGATGGCTACACATTTGACAATCTTGCGCTGTCGGAAGCAATAAACGATGTGGGCATGTCTGCCATTAATTTCCCAGACAAAACCGGGTGCGGCCTGTCGAGTGCCAGCCCTATTGGCGTTAAAATAAAAAATTACAACAATACAGCGTTCAGCAATGTGCAGGTGAGTTACAAAATCAATAATAACCCGGTTGTTACCGAAACCATCGCTTTGCTTGCGGCCAATCAAACACTTGATTATGTATTTGCACAAACGGCCGACTTCTCAGCTTATATAGATTACACTGTTGATGTATGGGTGAAGTATGCAAGCGATAATTACGCATCCAACGACAGCATCCTGAAATATAAATTCCACAACAGCCCGGTTATTTCAAGCTATCCATATTACCAGGATTTTGAAAACAGCGATGGCAATTTTTATGCTTACGGCACCAACAGCACATGGCGATGGGGCACGCCGGCAAAAACATTAATTAATAAAGCGCCTAACGGGAATAAAGTTTGGGCCAATAATTTAAGCGGCAATTATGCTGACTATGAAACATCTTACCTGTCGTCGCCATGCTTTGACCTTACGGGGTTGAACAGGCCAGTTTTGTCATTCAGCCATATTTACGAAGTGGAACAGGATTATGACTATGGCTGGGTGGAATACAGCACCGATGGGAAAACATGGAACAGGCTTGGCAATATTGGCGAGGGCACTAACTGGTACAACGATGCGGCTACCAATAGCTGGAATAATTTCACCAGCAAATGGCATGTAGCCAGCATTGACATACCTGTTACGAATACCACAGTGCGTTTTCGTTTTGTAATGAGCAGCGATGGCGGTGTTACTGAAGAAGGGCTTGGCATTGATGATATACGTGTGCATGAAAAACAGGAAATCGCCGGCAGCCCAACGCCTATCACGCCCGGCAACACATCTGCACCACGGCCTGATGGATGGGCTTCTGCCAATTACGGCAATATTGCCACTGGCCCATGGTATGTAGTGGGCGAAATAAATGCAAGAGGGCAAGGGCTTGGCACTGTAACCATGGAGCCTAAAGTTTACAGTGGCAGCGCCAGGAAATTTGCCAACAATCAATATTATTTAGACAAAAGCATTGCTGTTTCATCAACAGTTGCGCCAACGGCGCCGGTTGGGCTAAGGCTTTACTTCAGCAAAGGCCAGGTTGACAGCCTTATCAATGCTACTGGCTGCAATACTTGCGAAAAACCTGCTGATGCATACGAGTTGAGTGTTACAAGATGCAGCACTACCCCAACAGCTTCTGTATTTGAATTTATTTCAACTGACAGCACATTAATAATACCGCACAATGATGGCTACTATGCAGAGATTGCCGCTGGCGGGCTGGGCGAATTCTTTTTAAGCAAAGGCAATGGCACGCCTGCTAACGGCGGTTCTTGCCAGGGAGGCAGTATAAGTTTTGCAGAAAGAACAGGCGCAGCTTCCTACCAATGGCAGGTGAACACTGGCAGCGGCTACAGCAACATAACCAATGGCGGAGTTTACAGTGGCGCCACAACATCATCATTATTAATCACTGGCTTGCCTGCTTCATCTACTGGTTACAAATATCGCTGTATCATCAATGGTGCTAACAGCACAGAGCATACTGTGAGGTTTAAAAACGAATGGACTGGGAATGTAAGCACAAACTGGTTTGTAACAGGCAACTGGAGTTGCGGCATTATTCCAGATCAATACACCGATGTAGTGATACCGGCGAACTTATCAAGGTACCCCGTTCTTACTGGCAATGCTGCGATAAGAAGCATAAAGGCCTTGGGGAATGCAAGTGTTACAGTTAATAATGGAGTTTTGCTGGATGTGAATGGGAAGGGGCTGTAAGATCATATGCTCACCGGCACACTATGCACCGCAGCCGCCATTTCTTTAATTAGCGATGGGTCTTTTTCAATAGCATTGCCAACAACAATTACATCAGCGCCTGCTTTGCAGTTGATGTAGGCTTTTTCAGGCTCAATAATACCTCCGCCAATAATAAGCGGAACAGAAATGGATTGCGCCACTTTTTCAATCATGCTTTCGGGGATGGCACGCTTGGCGCCGCTGCCTGCATCCATGTATATGAGTTTCATGCCCAGCATTTCACCAGCCATGGCAGTGCATACAGCTATTTCATTTTTATCAGAAGGCAAAGGGCTTGCGTTGGAAATATAGGAAACAGTTGTAGGCGCCCCGCCGTCAACCACCATATAGCCGGTTGACATTATTTCGAGCCCGCTTTTTTTCACTACCGGCGCACTCACCACATGCTGGCCAATCAGCAACTCAGGGTTGCGGCCGCTTATAAGCGACAGGTACAGCAATGCATCGGCATATTTGCTTACCTGCGAAGGGCTGCCGGGGAAAATAATAGTGGGGATATTGCAACTGGCTTTTATCAATTGCAGGCACTCGTCTAAATAGTTGGAGATAACCAAACTGCCGCCAACAAAAAAATAATCCACTTTGGCTTCCACGGCAAGTTGCACCAATTGCCCCATGCTCTGGTTGTTAACCTTGTCTGGGTCAATTAATACGGCAAACGACTTTTTCCCTAATCTCTTGCGCTCAGTTAATGAATGATATATGCCTTTAATCATCAACGTACTGTTGGTTAGGTGCAAATGTAATTTTTTATCGCTAAAGATAGCCAATAAGGCCATGTTTACAACAGCAAATACGCAAAAAAACTACTTTTGGGGATGGATATAAGCGCCGAAATAACGTACAGGACTGCCCGTAGCGGCGGCAAAGGCGGGCAAAATGTAAACAAAGTGGAGACGATGGTAGAGGGTTATTGGGATGTGGCTGCCTCTGGCCTGCTTACTGAAGAGCAAAAGAAACTGGTGGCCGAAAAGTTAGCTGCCAAAATAAATGCAGGCGGGTTGCTGCTTGCAAAAAGCCAGGAAGAGCGGACACAGCTTGGAAACAAAGCCCTTGTGGCAAAAAAAATGAACGCACTGGTAACAAAAGCCCTTATTGTGCCCAAAAAAAGAAAAGCCACCAAAATAAGCAAGGCAGCAAAAGAAAAAAGGCTGGAAAGCAAGAAGAAACAGGGTGAAATAAAACAAAACCGGAAGAAAATCAATTTTTAAATATTGGGCCGCCCTTTGTACCAGCGTATGATAAACCAGATAAAGGAAGAAAACGCCGGTATGCCAAGATAAGTTGGGAGGTATGCTTTTACCGGCGGCATCACTTCAGCGCCCTTCTCCACAAGGTTTTTATCAATAAACAGGTTGTTAAACAAAAAGCCAAACAAGGCTGTGGCCCAGCTAAGCAGCAGCACAGGGAACAATACACCTGCCTGCACTTCTGATTTTGTCCAGTGAAAAATGGTGTATGATTCAGGCAAAAAGTAAATAACCATCAGTATGATGCAGGATGCAATGCTGAGCGCAAGGGAGATATACCACAATTTCATACTGTCCGGGAATAGATTAAAAAAAGTGCAATTGTTACATTGCACTTCCTTAAAAACGTATTTGACCGGCTTTTATTGCTTCCTTTTTGCCTTCAGCGTTTCCAGTATTTGCACCTGTTTTTCCGACTCGGCTTTAAGGTCTGCCTGTTTTTGGGTGTTCTCAACAATCTCTTTCTCCACTTTCTCCTTTTTCTTTACCAAATCCTGCCCGTCTTCCACAGCGTTGTTATATTTTTTTGTTGCTTTTTGTGTTGCTTCCTCCTGCTCTTTTATCTGTAGTTCCAGGTCGTAAGCCACAGCGCTTTCCATATGCTTGTTCAAAAAGCTTTTTGCATTGTCGAATAGGTTTGGCTCGTCAGATTCGCCAATAAACCTGTCGTAACCGCCTGATATGAGCATGGTCAAAATAGTGATGTCTTTTTCTTTGCGGCTTTTCCTGTCTGCCTTAAAATAAACATCGTATGTGCCCTGCCCCAGTTCGCTCATGGTTACGCCTTTAAATACAGTATAATCTTTACTGTCTTTGCCCTTGTAGCCCTTCTTTTCCATTTTTTCCACCAGCGATTTCATCACTGTTTTTTCTTCAAAGGGCAATTCTATTTCAATGGCAGGCTGCATGGTTTTATTGTAATCGGCCGTTGCTGTGCGTGCCTGGCCAAATGCTGTAGCAGAAATAAAAAATATAGCTGCGGATAGTAAAATCTTTTTCATGTAGTTAATTTTTCCCAAAGATAATGTTTGTAAAAAAATGGTTGCACTGCAATTATAAATTTTAAGAAAAGCAAGCCGTGCAATTCAACAAAACAGGCATGCGTGCCTATTTATTTCCCTTTCATGCATACTGCTTACTATTATCGGGTTACATTTGCTATCAAACAAAATTTCATTGAGCGGCATAAAAAAACTGGCTTCGCAAACGCTGTGGTATGGGCTGCCCACTATTGGCAGCAGGTTTTTGGGGTATATACTCAATTTCTCCCTCAGTTTTATTTACCATGCAGTTGACACAGCAGACTTAACACAGATATACGCTATCGTGCCTTTTTTAAATATCGTTTTTACTTATGGTGTTGAAACAAGCTATTTCCGTTTTGTACAGGACAAAGACAAGCACAAGCTATACAACACACTCAGCACTTCTATTCTTGTAACTACCATTTTATTTTCCGGCATACTGCTGTTATTTACAAAACAGCTTGCCGATGCTACTTACATGCAAGCCCACCCGGAATATTTTGTTTGGCTAACGGGCATTATTTTTCTTGATACGCTTGCCACGCTGCCTTTTGCAAAGCTCCGGCAGGAAGGCAGGCCTCGTAAATACGCTTTTGTAAGGGTGATGGGCATTATAGTAAATGTGCTGGTAGTGGTGTATTACATTGGTATTTGCCCAAAGCTGGCAGCCAAAAACCCGGATAGCGTTCTGCTGATGGGCTATAACCCGGGTATTGGCATAGGTTATTATTTAATCGGCAACCTGGCGGGCAGCGCTGTTACTTTTTTATTGCTGTGGCCGCAATGGAAAGGCTTCCGTTTTTCATTCGACAGCAGCTTATGGAAAGAAGTAATGAAGTATTCCTGGCCGCTGATTATTGTTGGCTTTGGCGGTATGATAAACGATATGCTTAGCCGCTTAGTGTACCAGCATGTTGTTGCAATTGATGCCGCTGAAGCAAAGAGGCAATTAGGCATTTTTGCGGCCAACTACAGGCTGGCAGTGCTCATCACTATTTTCATACAAATGTTCCGAATGGCGGCCGAGCCTTTTTTCTTTAACCACAGCAAAAATGAAAATGCACAAAAAACCTATGCAAGGGTGATGAAATTTTTTGTGATAGCCTGTTGCTGTATGTTTTTGTTTATCGGTTTGTTTTTAGATGTATTCAAAGAAATACTTACCATCAAATTCAAAGAATACGGGGAAGGCATCCATATTGTGCCGGTGCTGGCAATGGGCAGCGTATTCCTTGGCATTTATTACAACCTTTCTGTTTGGTATAAACTCACCAACAAAAATTTGTATGGCGCCGCTATTACTTTTGCCGGCGTTGTTATTACCATTGCGCTCAACATATTATGGATACCACGCTATGGCTATACCGGCAGCGCATGGGCTACTTTTTTCTGCTATGCCTTTATGATGGCATCATCATATATGCTCGGGCAAAAGCATTACAAAATACCTTATGCTGTAAAAAAATTAATCGCCTATTTGGTATTGTCTGCCCTTGTATTTTTTGTGCACAAGGGGCTGGTGTCGCTTTACAGTAATTTTTATTTTTCTGTTGCCACTGCTTTCCTGCTTTTACTTGGCTTTTTTTGGTTTGTGGCAAGGGTGGAGAAAAAAGAATTCCAGCGTTTCCCTGTTGTTGGGAAGTATTTCAGATAGCTGCTTTTGTTGCTTGCTGCCTTTGCAAATCCCTGCCGTTTGTGGCTTCACAAAACAGCCTGTGTTTCCCGGTAGCTATCGGTAAGGGCAATGCATGGCCCAAACAAAATAATCTGTGGCAAACAAAACTTTAGTGGCTAAATTGCGAACCTAAATATTTACGATGCTCAAATCAATGACCGGTTTTGGAAGGGCCGAACAGACAGTAAACGACAAAACTTTTTTAGTGGAAGTAAAATCGCTGAACGGCAAACAATTTGAAATGCAGCTCCGCCTGCCCCCCTTGCTAAAGCCTTACGAATTTGACATCAGGAATATTTTGCAGGAGCAATTGGTACGTGGCACCGTTGACTGCATGGTTACTATAAAACAAAACGGCGCCAGCAAACCCGTTGTTATCAATACTGATTTGATAAAAGCTTACTACCAGCAAATTGATACTCTTGCAGGCGACTTAAAAATTGATACCAACTCTGTGCTGAGCGCATTGCTGCGCCTGCCCGAAGTAGTAACGCCTGCCAACGACGTGCTGAGCGAAACCGATTTTGAAGAATTTAAAAAAGTATTGCTGAGCGCCCTTGCCGAACTGAACAAGCACAGGGAAGAAGAAGGCGCCAGTTTAGAAAAGGATTTGTACAAACGCATCAGCAACATCAACGCACAGGAAGAAGAAATTGTAAAGCTGGAGCCCAACCGCATTAAAAAAATAAAAGAAGAAATAAAGCAATTGCTGGAAACGCATGTGGGCAAAGAAAACTACGATAGCAACCGCCTAGAACAGGAACTGATATTTTACATTGAAAAAATAGACATACACGAAGAGCAGGTAAGGCTGAAACAGCATTGCGAATATTTCAGGGGGCTGCTTGGCAACAATGACGATTCAAAAGGCAAAAAGCTTTCTTTTATTTTGCAGGAAATAGGCAGGGAGATAAATACCACCGGCAGCAAAGCATACGATGCCACTATACAAAAATGCGTGGTAATAATGAAAGATGAACTGGAGAAAGCTAAAGAGCAGGTGTTGAATGTGCTGTAAATTATTTCATGGCTAAATTGTTTAATTGCTGATTGAATAACTTTCATTAGAAATGGGAAGTGCATTAAAAAAAATATTGCCTGCTTTATTTATTTGCCTTTGCATCAATGGCTGCAAAAAAATTGATGTATATGAAAAGAATATTTCTATTCCCAAATACGAATGGAAAAACAGTTTTGTGCCTGCATTTGATTTTGAAATAAAAGACACTTCCGGGTTTTACAATATTTCTGTGGTACTGCGCCACACCGATGCGTACCGCTACAATAATATCTGGCTCAATATTACAGGCACACAGGGCAAAGACACGCTGGTAAAAATGCCCCACCTTGAACTGCCGCTTGGCAGCGATGAAAAAGGCTGGGAAGGCACAGGCATGGATGATATTTGGGAAGTGCGCAAACCCATCAGCAATGGGCCCGTGCAGTTTAAGAAAAAAGGCGTTTATCATTTTACTGTATCTCAAATAATGAGGGAAAACCCGCTGGCCAATGTAATGAGCGTGGGCGTAAGGGTGGAAAGAGCGAAATAATAATCTTGCAAATTCAATGGCAACATAATGCCGCTATCATCTTACAAAACAAAAAAACTCCGCCTCGTGTTTATTGTGTATTGGTTTTTGCTTGCCTACATTGTTGCGGCATTGGTGTGGTGGTTTATTGCACTTAACAACCAAAACCAACAGGTGGCGCAGCATGACACAGAACAGTTGAAAAAAGACAACCCGGGCTATTTTGAAGAAGCACAAAAAATAAAAGAACGGGAAAGGAGAAAAACATCGCAGTATATTGGCGAAGGCGCTGTTTTCTTTTTGGTTATTATGGCAGGCGCCGTTTTTATTTTCAGGGCAGTAAGAAGGCAATTAAAAGCAGGCCAGCAGCAACAGCATTTTATGATGGCCATTACGCATGAATTGAAAACACCCATTGCCGTAACCAAGCTGAACTTAGAGACACTGCAAAAAAGAAAACTGGACGAAGCACAGCAGCAAAAGCTCATTCAAAACTCCATACAGGAAACCAACAGGCTGAATGCGCTTTGCAACAATATATTGCTGGTATCGCAAATTGAAGACAAAGCATACAACATTACAAAGGAAGAAATAAACCTGAGCGGATTAATTGCTGATTGCACAGAAGATTTTGCAAACCGTTTCCCCCACAGGAAATACAATACCCATATTGCCGATGGGGTTTTTATTAAAGGGGATAAGCTATTGTTGCAATTGGCTGCCAATAACCTTATTGACAATGCCACCAAATATTCCGGCAAAGAAAAGCCGGTGGATATAATATTGTCAGGCAATGCAGGCACTATAAAATTAGAAGTAAAAGACAACGGCAGCGGCATACCGGATGAAGACAAGAAAAAAATATTCGATAAGTTTTACCGCATTGGCAACAAAGCCACCAAAGAATCTAAAGGCACGGGGCTTGGTTTATATTTAACTAAAAAAATTTCCCTTCAGCACAAAGCAATTTTATCAGTAAAAGATAATTCGCCCCAGGGAAGTATTTTTGCAATTGAATTTGTGAATAGTTAATAGTTATCAGGAAATAGCCAATGGGAAGAAATATATCCCTGGCAAACGAATAAAAAATAGCGGGTAACAGCAAAGAATGAAGAAACAATCAATACTACTGGTAGAGGATGAGGAAAACCTGCAGGAAGCATTAAAGCTGAACCTGGAGCTGGAGGGCTATGAAGTAACCGGCGCATGGAACGGCATGGAGGCGCTGGATCTGATACAGAAAGAGCATTTTGATTTGTTGATACTGGATGTGATGCTTCCAGAACTGGATGGCATAAGCGTAGTGGAAAGCATACGGCTGCAAAACAATGATATACCTGTTTTGATATTAAGCGCCAAAAATAGCAGCGCCGACAGGGTGCTGGGCCTAAAAAAAGGCGCAGATGATTATCTGACCAAGCCATTTAACCTTGAAGAATTATTATTGCGTGTAAGCAAGCTGCTTCAAAAAAGCAGGCAACTGGCAGAAAGGAAACCTGTGGAGCAACTATACAAATTCGGGAAAAACAAAATTGACTTTGCCGGCCTGCAATGCACCAACCGTTCGGGGGAGGTAATTACGCTTACAAAAAAAGAAATGATGCTGCTGAAGCTCTTGATAGAAAATAAAAACGAAGTGGTAACAAGGGAAAAAATTTTGCAGGCCGTATGGGGCTACAATGTGTACCCCACTACAAGGACAATTGATAATTTCATACTCAACTTCCGCAAGTATTTTGAAGAAGACAGCCGCAACCCAAAATATTTTCATTCGGTAAGGGGCATCGGGTACAAGTTTACCGAGTAGCCCCAACAGGCGGGGCACTCAGGCGGCCTGAACCCTGCCGGTTCATATAGCCCAGGCTGCTTAAAGCGTCCCTGTCCTGGCCAATCTCACCGCTTCAAGATAAAACTCCTGCATCCTGCTTTCATCTGCAAACGGAGTATATAGCTGCAATGAAATTTCGCCCAGCAATTTTTGCACTGCCAAATTCTTTTCTATGCTGGCTCCAGTTTTATCCAGCGCATCAGCAATCGTTTTTTTGCTGATAGATTCTGCCGGCAACTTTAAAGTTTGTGCATAGTAAGCATGCAATTCCTTGTCAAGCGTTTCATAAAAAAGCCTTGCATTATTCTGCATCAACATAATTTCAGATTGCGCTAATGGGTTAGCAGGCCTTGCATCTTCTATTTCTATTTCTTTTTCCTGCTCCTGTTGTTTCAATGCAGCAGCCAGCTTTTCCTTTTGGTTTCTTTTATCGCCCCTTAGCCAAAGCAACAAACTGATAAGTATTATCAATGCCACCGGCACAATTATCATCCAGCGGCGGGAAAAAATTTTGCGGGCAAAGCTTTCGGGCATGCCAGTTGTATTGGCAGCAATAGCAGGCCGCTTGCCTGTGCCTTTAGCTATATGGATAACAAAAGGCTTAGTAGATACTGATTTGTATTTGCCTGAATCAATATCGAAATAACTAAACACTACAGGCGGTATGGTATAGCTGCCTTCCTTTGAAGCGGTAAATGAATATTCAAAAATTTTACTGCCACTAACAGGAACGGCCAGCCTGTTTAGACCTTCTTTGGTTACAGGCTCGTAGCCCTCCAGCCCTTTTGGCCAGGCAACTTCGGGCGCAGGCAGCAATACCATGTTACCTTCGCCTGACAACAATATTTTAAGCTTGCCGGCATCATCCGCAGAAAGGCTGTCTTTCTCCACAAAACCATCAATCATAAAATTGCCCACTGCCCCGCTAAAGGATACAGGCCTGCCGTTTTCAGGCAATGGCTTTACCTCAATCTGAACCGGCTTGCTTTCAACCGTAATTTTTTCATCGTGCCTCCCCCCGGCAGGCACAGTGCCGGGTATTGGCTCGCCAAACACATCGGTTTGCAATTGCTGCAGGTATTCTTCTTTTATAAAATGCACATTATTGTCAACAGAAGCTGTTTCCAGTTCTGCCATTCCGGCCTGCAAAGGGTACAATTGTGCCTTGCGGATAATATATACATTGTATTCCCTGCCGTTAAGTTTTTCTACTTTGTAATTAGCCCCAAACTGCGGCTGCACCAAATCAAGCACAGAAAAATTATTAAAAGCCGGGCTTTTTGCAATATTGCTTTCTGACTTAAGCCTGGTATACAACTTATATGTAGCCACTATTGGCTCGCCAACATAGCAGGATGTTTTGTCGGTAAAAACTTTTATAAAAAGGTTGCGGCTTACCTTTTCCTGCACATTCTCCCCTTTCTTTAATACAAAATCGCTGTAGTTGGTTGCAGGCTGTGGCTCGTCGAACATGCCAAAGCCCCCAAATGGCGAAGCGCTGCCACCCTGTGCATTGCCGGTAGCTTCCTCCACTACTTTTATTTTTACCGGGTTGCTTTTCAAAATATTGCCATCAGCTTTAGCTGTGGTGGATGGTATGGTGAATGTGCCTTTTGCTTTTGGCCTGATAATATAAACATAGCCAACATAATTTGTTGTACGGCCATTAATGGTAACCATGCCGCTTTGCTGGCTGGGGCCGCTTACAATAATAAAATTATTGAGCGCAGGCGTAAGGATGCTTTCTGGCTTGCTGGCATTTTCAATCATCAACTTTAATTCGGCCGTTTCATTTTTGCCAATAACCGTGGGGGAAACCGTTGCCGTAAAACTTGCCTGGGCAAATAATAGATTGCTTAAGCCGGCAAAAAAAATTAGCAGTAAAATATTGGCGTATCGCTGTTGCATAGCAGGGCTGTAAAATTATTTACAGCCGCTATGCAATGCAAAAGAATATTGTGAACGGTTTGAGAAAGTTGCAGCGGCACCTGTTTGCAGTTGCCTGTTTGCGGTTTTTAAAAAAAGAAATTACAAATCCCCCAGTTGCGGCCGCAGCACAATATCTTCCACTACAGCAGCAGGAGACAATTTGGTTGCAGCAACTATTATATCCGCCACATCCTTTGCTTCCATAATCCGCTTTTTGCTGTTGTCAAAACCACCCCAGGAATCAGTAAGCACAGCGCCGGGCATAACGGCGCATACTTTTATATTGTGCGGTTTCATTTCTTCACGCAGGTTTTTGCTAAACCCCAGCATGGCAAACTTGCTGATGCTGTAAGCCCCGCCATTTTTATATGCATTAAGCGATGCGACAGAGCATATATTAAAAATATAACCGCCCTTAGCGCTTATCATATTGGCAATGACTGCCCTTGTAACATGGTAAGCACTATATAAATTTGTTTCAATCATTGCTTCCAGTAAGCCATCGGTTTCGCTATGCACGCTGCCCGGCAAAAAATTGCCTGCATTGTTTACCAGTATATCCACTGCATTGCATTGCCCGTTTACCCAGTTGCCAAACTGAATGGCCTGTTCTTTTTTTGACAGGTCAAATGCTTTGGCTTTTACAGATGCGTTTGGGTATTTTGTTTGCAAGGATGCAACAGCATTGTATAATGCCACTTCATTCCTGGAACATAAAAAAAGGCTGGCGCCTGCTGCTGCAAAAGCTTCTGCCACTGCATAGCCAATGCCTTTGGATGCGCCGGTAACCACTACGTTTTTGCTTGTATTGCTGGCCATAACCCTGTTTTGGTGAAACTATTTCGCAATTTTACTGTTTTTAGAATAATAAAACCGGCAATTTTGCAGTTAATGGAAGTATGAAGTATAAACACCTCTTTTTCGACCTTGACCATACGCTGTGGGATTTTGACGCCAACGCCAAAGAAACACTGGTGGAAGTGTATGCCATATTCCGGTTGGAAAACAAAGGCGTGGTACCTTTTGAAGATTTTTACAAACTTTACAAAATACACAACGAAATTTTGTGGGACAGGTTCCACAAGGGCTTTATCACCGGCGAAGAGCTGAAGTGGAAACGTATGTGGCGCACTTTGCTTGAGTTTAAAATTGCCGATGAGGAGCTGGCAAAAGAAATGAGCGCCAAGTTTTTAGAAATACTGCCAACAAAAAAGATACTTTTCCCGCACACAACAGAAATACTGGATTACCTGACAGAAAAAAATTACGACCTGCACCTTATCACCAACGGCTTTGAAAAAACACAGCACACCAAGCTTGTAAACAGCGGGCTGAATATTTATTTCAAGCAGGTGGTAACATCCGAAGGCAGCAACAGCGTGAAGCCGCAAAAAGAAATATTCCACTTTGCGCTGAACAAAGCAGGGGCAGAACTGCACCACAGCATTATGCTGGGCGATAATTTAGAAGCAGACATCCAGGGCGCAATAAACGTGGGCATGGATAATATTTTTGTAAACCACATCCATGTTTCCACTACCATGAAGCCAACTTATACGGTTACAAATTTGAATGAACTGAAACACATTTTCTAATAAACCGCAAAGGCCACAAAGATTTACACAAAGGGCGCAAAGGATTTACTTTGCGCCCTTTGCTTTCTTTCAACTTTGTGTATTTCGTGGTTAAAAACAAAACCCCTTTCAAAAATGAAAGGGGTTTTATAATACACTCGTTAAAAAACGGTTTACATCTTAGTTGTTGTTTCAGATTCTTTCTCTTTCTCCTTGTCTTTCTTGCAGCATTTTTTACCTGATTTTTTGCAGCAGGATGAAGACTTCTTGCATTTTTTGCCGCCGTCAGCAAACGTTACGCCTGTTACCATTAAACCGGCAAGTGCCAATAATAAAAACTTTTTCATACGTATGTGTTTATTTGTTGTGATTAATCAACGTAAAAGTAAAGGCTTAATTGTACCCAGCCAACAGGCATTTGTTAAAATTCCGTAAACCGCTCCCTGAACGATTACAATGTCGCTATCACCGTAACGCCGCCCTGCACTGCCTGGCCCATTGCCACATTTACCTTAGTGCCCACCGGCAACAGCAAATCAACACGGCTGCCGAATTTTATAAAGCCCATTTCGCCTGTTTGCTCCACTTCGTCCCCTACTTCAAGATAGTTTACAATGCGCTTGGCCAGTGCGCCGGCAATTTGCTTTACCAGTATTTCAGTATTGCCTTTCCTTATCACAACGCTGTGCCTTTCATTTTCTGTGGATGACTTGGGATGCCAGGCAACCAAGTATTTGCCCTTGTGGTATTGGTTGTACACTACCTGCCCGCTGATGGGGTTGCGGTTTACATGCACATTGGCCGGGCTCATAAATATAGACACCTGCAGGCGCTTTGCTTTGAAATATTCATCGTCCACCGCTTCTTCAATCACCACCACTTTGCCATCAGCCGGGGCTATTACCTGCCCGTCGTTAATGGTAAGTGCCCTGTCTGGCACACGGAAAAACGAAATAAGGAACAGCAACAAAAACAATGTGAGGAAAAATATAACCCAACCCAAAGCAGGGAAAGCGGGGCTTATAAAATAAAAGCTAAGCAAGTTGAGGGCAATAAATATAATAGTGCCGATTGCAATAGATGCGTATCCTTCCCTGTGAACCGTCATGCAGCAGTTTTAGTCCGCAAATGTAGGGAAAATCAAGTGGGCAAGAGGGCAAATTGGCAAGGAGGCAAATTTGGAACTAAGCTAACGAAAAGTTGCATTTCCTTTCGTTAATCATCAAAATCATATCAACCATATAAAAATCCCTATACAAACAACCACACATACAGCCACACGAACGGCGTAGCCACCAGCAGCGAATCAAACCTGTCTAAAAAACCGCCATGCCCCGGCATAAAACTGCCGCTGTCTTTTACACCAGCCAGGCGTTTTATTTTGCTTTCCAGCAAATCGCCGGCTGTGCCGAAGATGGCGCAGATGGCAGCGATAGCAGCAACATCCCACAAGCTAAGGACAGCTTTTATTGATGGAACCAGATATGCAAGCAACATCATTGCTGCAACACACAGTATTGCACCGCCGGCTGTTCCCTCCCAGGTTTTTTTAGGGGAGATTTTTGAGAAAGGTGTTTTGCCAATTAAGGAGCCAACGATATAAGCCATTGTATCGTTAATCCAGATGGAGAAAATTATTATGCAAGGCAAGAGCGGGCTATATAGTATGCCGTTGGTAATATTGACAGTATAAATTTCCCAATCAACGCCCAGTTCAACCATCATCAGCAACGGCATTGTTATATACAGCAAACCCAGCAAACAGTAAGGCAAAAATTTCGCCCCGTGTATCTTCTTCATCAATTTTACAAACTCATACCAGCACCCAAAATGTATAATAGCAAACAGAATAACAAAACTCCACCAGTTCCAAAACAGCCCCAGCAGCATCACTATCACAAATACAATGGCTGTAAGCGAACGGGTTTTAAATACTTCTTTGTTTAATGCCATGATGAAATTTATTGCTGGTTGGCGCCTTGCTGAAAAGCTATATCGTTATCAAAAGGGTTGCTGCTGTAATTGTAGCCCGGTATAAAAACTTCTTCGCCGGGGCGCTCATCTTTTTTGCTCAGTTTATCAAAGGCTATAAAAAGCCCAATCAATAATGCCACTGATATTATGCCTATCCACAAAGGGAAATTCTCATCCATTTTAGACGCATCAATTTTTTCTCCGGGCTTGGTGAAAATATACAGTTGTGTTACCGCTGCAGCGTTATTAAAAAAGTGGGCAATAATGTTGAGCCAGATATTGCCTGTGCGGTAATACATCCACCCCAGCACAAACCCCAATGCAAAACGGCTGAGGAAACCCAGGTAAGAGCCATGCACCGCACTGAAAATGATTGATGTAATTACTATAGCCAGCAGCGGCATCTTAAACCACCTGCTCAGCAAGTTTTGTATGCCGCCCCTGAACAATGCTTCTTCCACTATTGCAGGCAACAATGCAATGACCACCACAGATATTATATAATCCCAAAAATCATTCATCCTCGCTATCACGGCTACCTGCTTAAAATAATCTGCTTCTGCTTTGTCAAATTTGGCCAGCGTGGCCTTGCTCCAGGGCAGCATTTCTGTCAGCGCCTGCAATGCGCCCACGGCAGGCAAACAGGCCAGCATCATCAGTATAGCAAGCCCTGCCTGTTTCCAGTCAATGGTATTTTTAAAACCCAGGTGCATGGCTGCTTTTACATGGCATACCCTTGCATATAATACAACAGGCAATAAAAAAATAAATATGGTGCCTATTGACTGCGACCACCTTAAAATACCGGCATTCTCTGGCTTTAAAAGGTTTTCCATTTGCTTGTCAAGGCTTAAGCCATCTTTAAAAATATCCATCGAGCCAAGCAACGGTATAAGGCTGCCAAGGCCGCCGATAATAATGCCAGCACCGGTAAAAGCGAATAATATTCCCAGTTGCCCCCAGTAGCTGTACCTCCTTGTTGCGTAATGCGCCATAGCTGTTCTGTATAAAGTGCGTAAATTTACAGCGTTAAACTCAGGTTTAAGGTTGAAAGTTTAAGGTTTAAGCTTAGAAGCGTTTGTGTATGCAAAGGCCTTTCCTTCTAAGGCACCCAACTTTAGGCTTTAAACCTTCAACTGTAAACTTTTCTCCAATGCCCTCAATCGGCAACATACAATTACCGGAATTCCCCTTATTGCTTGCGCCTATGGAAGATGTGAGCGACCCGCCCTTCCGTGCTGTGTGCAAGGACAAAGGGGCTGATTTGATGTACACCGAGTTTATCTCTTCCGAAGGGTTGATACGGGATGCCATCAAAAGCCGCCAGAAACTGGATGTGTTCGACTACGAGAAACCCGTGGGCGTGCAGATATTTGGCGGCGACGAAGAAAGCCTGGCACTGGCTGCACAGATTGTGGATGTTACCAGCCCCGATTTGCTCGACATCAACTTTGGCTGCCCGGTAAAAAAAGTAGCCATGAAGGGCGCTGGCGCTGGCGTATTGAAAGACCTTGATTTGATGGTGCGGCTAACCAGCGCCGTGGTGAAATCAACCAAACTTCCGGTAACAGTAAAAACAAGGCTGGGCTGGGATGAAAACACAAAAAACATTGAAGAAGTAGCAGAGCGTTTACAAGATGTGGGCATAAAAGCACTTGCCATACATGGCCGCACCCGTACGCAGATGTATAAAGGCGAAGCCGACTGGACACTGATTGGCAAGGTAAAA
Organism: uncultured Ferruginibacter sp.; assembly: GCA_964426665.1. Taxonomy (GTDB): domain Bacteria; phylum Bacteroidota; class Bacteroidia; order Chitinophagales; family Chitinophagaceae; genus Ferruginibacter. Next base: position 28,109 of record CAYRRL010000001.1, read on the forward strand.
AGCAACCCACGGATAAGCATACCCATTTTTGGCAACGGCGATATAGACAGCCCCGAAAAAGCAGTGGAATACAAAAACCGCTATGGCATTGACGGCATTATGATTGGCCGTGCCGCCATTGGCTACCCATGGATATTCAACGAGATAAAACACTTTATGCAAACAGGCGACCACCTGCCTGCGCCCACAATTGAAGACCGTGTGAATGTTTGCAAAAAACACCTGCACAAATCTTTTGAATGGAAAGGCCCAAAGGTGGGCATATTTGAAATGCGCCGCCACTATGCCAATTACTTAAAAGGGCTGCCAGGCATAAAAGACTACCGCAACATACTGGTTACTTTAATGACGGTGGAAGAAATAGATGCCGTGCTGGATGAGATTGTAAAAAAATACAGTGGCTTTGAATTTGAAAAAACACCCATTGAACTGATTAACTACCACGAAAAGTGCCCGTTATAAATACAACGTTTCTTGTTACCCGTTTGCTGTTCCCCGTTTGGCTCTTTTAAAATTTTTACTGCTGCATTTTTATTTTAGCCTTTGCAATAAAACAACGAGAAACAAGAAACAGTTCAACGAGAAACAAGAAACAGCCCAACGAGAAACAAGAAACGGCCCAACGAGAAACAAGAAACGGCCCAACGAGAAACAAGAAACAGTTCAACGAGAAGCCAGAAACGATTTCAACCCATTATAATACACCGCTCCCCTCTTCTCCGCAAAATGGTCTGCCCCCCAGGCAAGCAGCGCCATCACAGCCAGCAGCAGCCCAAAGCCTTTCCAGAATTGCTGGGCTTCGTTGTTTTTAAAATAAATAAACAGCACAAGCCCCACTAAAAACAGCGCCGACTCCGCATATTTAAGCGCCACAAAGTTCTTCATCACTTTTTCCATCCGTGGCAGCTCTTTGTTTTTTAATTCATCCGGGTTCATGTCAAAGGCATATACATTCCGCATCCTGTCGGCATCGCTTCTTTTAAATACCGTAAAGCCTGCCACGCCAAACAGCAGGCCCACCAGCACCAGCGGCATGGCTGCGCCTTTGTAAAAATTTGTTTTGAGCGAAAAATAAAATACCACTGCAGCAACAACCGCTACAGCGCCTGCAATGGCAAATACCAGCCCGAAGCTTTTTTCTGCCATAAAGTATTTTTCGATATCAGCTTTGTTGAACATGGTTTGGTTTATTAAAGATGAGCCTGCACAAGCCTGCAATGGAAACAAGGCACCACACGCCTTCAAGCACCACGAAAGGTACATAATTTATAAGCACCGAAGCATAGCAGGCCAGCCCGGCGCCGGCAATGTTCATGGCAAAAAACAGCAGCCCGTCTTTAGCAATAAGCGAAAAGGTATTGCAGCAATAAGCCAATAGTATAAGCCCCACGCCAATGGTGCCGATGGTGTCGCTGAAGTGCATATAAAACAATTTATGCCTGCAAGATAAAAAGATGCCCTGCATGGTTGCAGGGCATTGCACAATAATATGCGCCGGTTTATTTTTTTGCCTGGTAATGCCTTATGGCTTCGTTAAGCACTGCTATTTTGCCGTTTTTTATCATGGCATCGTTAATGCAGTTCATCGAATCTGTCTTTCCTTTTTTGTCTGTGGTTATTTGTTTGTACCACAAGGTTACCCACTCCTCTTTTTTGTCTTCGGATATTACAGACTCCCAGTCATCCATTTTTATGGTGGCAGATGCTAAACTGCCCCTGTATTTGGCAAATTCTTTGGCAAGGCTGTCTTTGCTGTAAGTGCCCTGCCAGCCGTCGAAGAAAATTTTTACGGTGTCAGCAAAGCTTTCCATTGATTTTGCTATATCGCCATTTTCCCATGCTTTGAGCGATGACATTACTGTAAAGGCATGCTGCTGGTCGCCGGGCTGCCAGTTTTGGTAAGGCTTGTCAAGCGCAAAAGGCATGGCGGGCATTGCTTTCTTTTCGGCAGGGGCGGTGGCATCGCCTGCCGGTTCTTTTTTTGTTTCAGTGGTGGCGGCATTGTTGCAACTTGCAAACAGGGCAATGGCGCATACAAAAAGCAGTTGTTTCATTTCTGTGTTTTTTAAATGATGAAAAATAGAATGGCGGTTTGCAAAGGGGGCGGCAGGGCAGTAAGATAGAAAGGGTTTTTGGGATATGCAAGAGGGAAACAAAGAAAATACCCGCAGGCATATAAAGAAACGTGGGTTGTATAGCCTGAATGGCTGAATTTTGCAGCAATGGCAGATGTACACAGCAAGGCACAACGCAGCTACAATATGAGCCGCATACGCAGCACCAACACCAAACCGGAAATGCTGGTGCGGAAGTTTTTGTTTGCACAGGGCTGCCGCTACAAACTGCATGATGCAACACTGCCCGGCAAACCAGACATTGTATTGCCTAAATACAAAACTGTAATATTTGTGCATGGCTGCTTTTGGCATGGGCACAACAACTGCAAATATTACAAAGTGCCGCAAACCCGTACCGAATGGTGGCTGAATAAAAATTATATAATTTAAAACTATCGCAAAACAAAAGTAAAGTGAAATACAAAGTGGGCTACACCGATGAAAAAACTCTTAGAGAAGTATTCAGAAATATTCTAGGTATATCTCCATTGAAGTATAAGTGAATGCATAATAAAGATGCGGTATTAAGTATTTGATTAAATCAATCAACTATATCTCTTTTACACCACATGATTTCAAGTAGCTAAATGTCTCATCGTAAAATTCAGGCAACCGTGTTTTATCAATAGTACTTCCCTCAGGGATAAAAATAATCATGCCTTCTCTTGCCCTAGTAAGCAACACACGATACTTATTTAATATGAATTGCTTTTGTTGCTTTTGTTTTTCAGAAACAGTCTGCCAAGTTGTTCCTTTTAGTTTTTTAAAATCCCATTTTCCATTTTTTCTTCTTAAATCTGCATCCCAAAAAACTCCAGCCCAATCTATTTCTAATCCTTGTACAGCATATTCAGTTGCAATAATT
>CAYRRL010000002.1:0-14299 GCA_964426665.1 uncultured Ferruginibacter sp.
TGTAAGGCAAAAAGAAATTACCCAGGCCATAAACTATATAAGCATCTTTATACCTCTCTCCGCCCTGCACACAATGGGAATGTGTGCCAATTACTGCACTGGCGCCTGCATCAACCATGCCCATTGCCATTTGCCTGTACATGGGGAAAGGCAATATTTCCAAGTCAAAACTCCAGTGCAGGTAAACGATAATTTTTGCGGCAGGCTTATTATTTTTTACAGCTGCAATATCTTTCAGCAATTCCTTTATGGCAATCTCTGCCACATAAATTTCATCGCTGGGGTTGTGCTGGTGGTACAATAAAAAATCCCAACAAAAATTAAACATTACAATCTCCGCATCGCCATCAAAAAAAGATGCAGGAGTATCTGCTTCCGCTTCTGATTCACCTGCCCCCGAAAAAGCAATATTATGTTTTCTTAAATGCCTTACCGTATTTTCAAAACAATGCGGCAAGTCAAGCGTATGATTATTAGCAAGGCCGACTGCTTTTGTATTAGCGGCAGCCAGTGCTTCCATCACCGAAGAATGGTTGTACAGCACTGGCGTATTGGTAGCCGGGTCAATATCGTCGCACACCAGGCCTTCAAAATTGCACACCAGTGCATTGTTGCCAAAAATGTTTTGATGCTGTGTAAAAATTTCCTTTAACTCAGCGCTGCAAATTGCATTTGGCGATGCTATGTCCCCCACTACTATCATTATGCTATATTCTCATTTAAGGCAATCCCAACAAATTGTTTTGCATTTTCAGAGGTATGGTTTTTGGCAGCAGCAATTGCATTAGCATTGTATTCCTGTTGCAATGCTGGTGAATTTTTTAACCGCAATATATAGTCTGCCATTTGCTGTGTTTGCCCTTTTGGAAAATTAGCGCCTACATTGTAACTCTTTATCAATTCGCTAATTTGAGAACCGTCTGGCGAAATACTTAAAATACTGGAACCAACTGCCAGGATATTATACACCTTGCTTGGCAGGCTTACATCGGCTACTTTTTCTTCCAGCAGTACGTAGCTTATATCAGCACATGCTATTGAATAACGTATAATATCATCTGGCTGAAAGGGCAATACTATGCAATTGCCCAATTCGTATTCTTTGATGAGCCGGTTCACCAATGGGAACTTTAAGCCCCGCCCAATGATGAGAAACACAATATCTTTTTGATCCTTTAATAATTTTGCCATCTCTATCATTTCTTCAATATCATGCGTGGCACCGATATTGCCTGAATACTGCACAATAAATTTATCCTGGATATTATGCTGTATGGCAAAAGGGTTTTGCAATTTGGGCACAGGGTGCACATTGGTAAGCCCTGTCCATAAAGGCACTACATGTATTTTTTCCCTTGGGGTGTATTTGGCCATTAATTTAGCAAGCAAATCGCCAATGGTATAGAGCCGGTGCGCTTTTTTAAAAAGCTTCCTGTTGCAGCTTGCCCAAATCCTGTAAATGATATTTTTCTCATGGATGTTCAGCATTTTCAATACATCAGGGTACACATCCACCATTATCAAATAAAATTTATTAGGCAGCAACATAGAGCACAGGTATGCAGTAGGCGGCAGGGAATAATACAAAATTTCATATTTCCTATAGCGGAACAACAGCAAAAAAAATATTTGAATCGTAGCATAAGACCATGCAAAAAAACGGCGGGTGTGAGACACCCTTGAAGTTTTCCCTATTTTCCTAATCTTTACTTTGGGGTCAAGCTGCACATCCTGCACCCTCACTTCGCCGCATAATAAAACAACCTCATCATAATGCGGCGCAAAAGCATTAACAATATCAATCATCAAATAACCGGTAGATTGATTTATACAAACAAGTTTTTTCTTCATCTTTTAGTTTTTTGCAAAAGGAGGTTTATATAATCTTTAGTGCTTATAAATTCAACTGTTGGCCAGTGCTTTATAATTTTTTTTAGCAACAAACCCAGCTCTGCCAAACCTTTGCCACGGTTTTTTTTGTCAATGCCGCCAACAAAGTTCACCCGGTGCGTACTAATAATAGCCGGTTTGTTCCAGCGGAATGCTGCATTTATTTGCTTCAATGTGCTTTCAAGAGAGCTGTAACTGCTATCTGTAGGCTCAAAAGCACAATTGCGTATGTAAAAATTGAGTTTGCCTTTTTGCAACTTTTGCCTAAAAGTAAAATTGGTAAACATCAAATCGCCATTGGGGCCCGGCGTTGGGTTTTTGTGTGCCACCACCAAAAAAGGAATACCTGTTTGCAAAACAGTTTCCTCAAAATCAGGATGGAAAACACTGTTGCTCGGCATGAATGCAGAAGGTGTATAGCCAAACAATTGCTCAAATAATTGCACCCCTTCTGTAATAGAGCGGTGCAAAAATTTTTTTTGCTGTTCATTATTAAAATAAAACTCTGGCCTGAACTCTTGCGCATATGGATGTATGCCCTGTATATTGCCTACTGCAACAAAGCCGTAACTAAAGGCATGCTGCAATTGTATGTTCCCTTCCTGTAGTTTTTGCAACCATGGCTGCACACTCACATGCTCACGCCCATGGAACTCCGGCGCAAAAATGCCAGCTTCAATCCCTTCTTTCCAAAGGCCCATCATATTGCTGCTGCGGCCATACTTTTTGTAAGTAATGGGGAATGGTTCATAATAATATTCTTTGTAACCTGCTGCTTTTATTTTTTCAAAATCAGGGTTGGCCACATTTACAAAAGGCGACACCACTGCATGTTTGCCATCGGCGCCTTTTACAGATTGCAACACCTCAAACAAAGCAGCCAAATCCTCTGCATCTTCCAATGTATCCAGCAGGTTGTACCTAGATTCGTCAATACTCACACCGGCAGCTTTCATTTTTTTCATGGCTTCCAAAGATGGCATACGTATGCCGCCATAGTCATCGCATTCAATTACCACAATCTTTTTGGCAATCTTTGGCCCAGGTATATTCTTTAGATTAACTGCAAGTTTATATTTGAGGGAAGAAACCATTTTAATTATTCATTTTCAATACCGATTCGTACAAATGGATGTAATCTGAAAAGCGTTCTTTATTATTAAAGTATTTTTCTGCCCTTGCCCTGCAAAGCGCTGAAAAATGCGGCTTCCCTTTTTGCTTTAATTCCTCCACAGTTTTTGCAATTCCATCAATATCCCCTTTTTCTATAACCCAGCCTGTTTGTTCATCCACGGCTTCCACGCTGCCGCCGGTATTATAAGTAATAACAGGTGTGCCACAGGCTAATGCTTCAATATTAGTAGTGGGGAAATTATCTACCCACGTAGGGTTTACAAATACGGTGGCAAGGTTATACAACTGTACCATTTCTTCTATGCTTTCTGTGCGCTGCAAGGCTATAATATTTTGCGGCAGCCCCTTCTGTTGTTCTGCAGTAAGCCCCAGCAAAACAATTTTGTCGCCGGGCTTTATTTTGCTGCTCAATTGTATAAAATCCTTAAGCCCTTTCCTTCTGTCCCATACGCTCGCCACGCCAAGTATTACCGCTTCGCACCCAATGCCTAACTTTTGTTTTATTGAGATTTCTGAAGGGCTAAGCTGCCTGAATCTTTTTAAATTCACTCCATTATGAATAACGTTTACTGGATAGTTGCTCATAAAAGAAATTTCCAGCAACCCTTTTAGCCAATTGCTTGGCGGTACCAGTGTGAGGTTGCCAACGCCATTAAAAGTTTCTTTCTTTTTGTCAAAGTTGTTGTACGAGTTGTCGAACACCAAACTTTCGGGATAGCGTGTTTTGAGCGGGCACTTATTGCAATGCGTTTTCCATTTATCGCATTTTACAAAATCAAAATAGCTGCAATGGCCGGTAAAGCACCAGCAATCATGCAGCGTCCATACTACGGGTTTCTTTTTTTCTTTTAAAAAATCAAACAGTACTCCCACATGTATATAATACCCATGCAGGTTGTGCAGGTGTATGATATCGGGGTTGACGCACTCAATTTCTTTGAGTAATTTTTTTGTAGCTGATTTGGAAGCAAAAGCATGGGTATCAAAAACCCTTGTTTGCAAGCCGTGCAATTTCTGGTCGAATGATGTGCCAATTTTAATGGTATGCGACTGGCTTTTATTGCCTGGCCTGCCATGGGCAATATAACTGGTGTGCCCTGCCTCAATGAGCGTTTGCCCAATCTCCTCTGCTATGCGGCCTGTACTGCCGCTGTTTAAGGTTGTATTGATTTGTACTACTTTCAATCTTAGTTTACCTCAAAACGCTTTTTATAGTTCAGGATGGGCTGTTCAATATATTTAAACGACAAAGCAGCTATGATAAAAGTTAACCCAAAACGCAGCAGGGTTATTATAATATAGGTTTTTATGTCCTGTGGCCCGTTTTTAAAAGTAAAAAAAAGAAAAATGGGGTAATGGTAAACGTATATGCCATAAGACCTTTTGCCCACCCAAAGTATTGCTTTGTTTAAAAAGAATGGATGCTGTGGGTGCTGCACTGCAAACAGCACAGTAAAAGCACACAAAAGGTTGGTGGCGATAAAACCGCCCTTTTGCGACCAGGGCGAAACACCGGCGACCAAAAACATTACAGCCACAAACAGCACGCCATATAAAGCAAGCAGGGCGTTATCATTTTGAGGCCTTATAAAATTTACATTGGCCTGCTTTAAATGCGACAGCACAATAGCCATGATTACCCCCAGCAAAATACAATCAATGCGGCAAAAGGTAGAGTGGTAGCTGTCAATATGTATTGGCCCAATATCAATGGGCACATTGCCAAGATAAAGCCTGAAGGCTGTTACGGCCAGCAGCAACACAACAACAAACCAAATTTGCTTTTTGTACCCAAGCCTGAAAAGAAAAAACAAAACCAATACCGGCCAAAAAATATAAAAATGCTCTTCCACAGCAAGCGACCATAAATGAATAAGATTGCCAGGCACATCCTTTATAAAATTGGTAAAATAAAACAAGGCGGCCAGTGTTGCTTTTAGCCGATGGCTGTTTTCGAAACCGCTGTAGCTCCATAAAATATTTGCCAGCAACACACCTGTAAACAAGGCTGGCAGCAACCGGAGAAAACGGCGTGTATAAAATTTTACCAGCGATATGTCATTGTACTTGTTGTATTCCCCAATTAATAATGATGTAATAAGGTAGCCGCTGATCACAAAAAATAAATCAACTCCTACCCAGCCCCCAATAAAAAACCTGTTGGCCCCATGCACAAGCAATACCATTAGCACGGCATAGCCACGCAGGCTATCAAGGCTGGGCACATATTTTAATTTCTGCGTGCTGCTGGTTATTTGCTCTTCGCTAGCATCCATTTTTTGCTGTGCTTGAATAATAAAATATTGTTTAATTGAGATGTGTTATTTAACTGCAAGTTCCTTTAACAGCCTGTGCTTAACAACTTCCTCTGCCACCAGCCCTACGCCTTTTTCATTCCAATGTGTGTCATCAGGCTTGTACAATAATCCATCGGCTGTACCGTGGCTGTTATACAAAGAAAGGGTGTTAATTGCCGGGATGCCTGCTTTATTAAGCAACGAATCTAACTGAAACAAAAACTGCGGCTGGCTTTGCAAAGGGACAAGGCTGTAATAAATAGTTTCTTTATTAGGCATGGGCATAAACAAAAACTTAATGCCCTCCTTTTGGCAATAATCATTATACGAGCTAATAGTGGCAGCTGTATTTTCTGCATCTTTTAATGTATAATGCTTAACGGTGTTGCCCTGCATAAAGAAAAGAGAACTGTTAAAGGGCGATTGGTGGCCAATCCTTGTTTGGTTGGCATTGCCTGTGGCCCACTTAAGAAAATTAAAAGCAAAAAACCTGTCAACAACAGGCAGCATTTTTGAAAACACAAGCTTGCTGCTTACCTTTCTGTAATACCGCCTGCTGGCACTTTTTTCTTCATCAGCTACGGTTAACAACGACGGCAATATCCTTTCCACTGCAGAATAAATTATCAGTTTTGGCTTTTTAACAATGCCCTGCTTGTACAAAAAATTAAATTCCCCTAAGGTGCAGGGCGCCATGTTATATACTTTTACTTTTTTGCCCAACAGCATATTCAGCTTTTTCGCAATTGTTTCGTCCTGGCTTAATGCAATGCCTGCAACAAAGGAGTCGCCAATCAACAATACATCTGCTTCCTCTATAAATTCGTCATTGCGGTACCCCAGCTTATCGGTATCCCATTGCACATTCTTTTTTATTATGGCATGGCTGGTCCTGAAAGCTAAATCGCCCTGTTCGTTCATATTTATATGCATGTCAGGGTAAAAATTGCCTGTATGCGGAATTGGGTTTTTATAAATAATGGCTTCCCATGTTCGGTAAGTAAAAAAATTGGGCGGCAAAATAAATGCCTCTGCAATACCTGCTACTAACAGCGGCAGCAATACAAAAAAGGCTACCCTTTTGAGAAATTTCTTTACAACTTTTTTATTAACTGGCAGCATTGCACCCATTGGTTAAAATTGAAAATAAATAAATTGTTGCCCTTTGCCTGCATACACATATATAGCGAGCACCATGCAATAATACATGCCCCACCTTACAAAGGCCGGCCAGCGCAGGCCCAGCTTTGCTATTGCATACTGTTGTTCCCGGCCCAGCCATTCAATTACAAGGAAAACTGCAAGCAGCAGCCAGATAAATGAAGATGACATTTGAAGGCGGGAAAAAAATGAACTTGAAAATATGCCGCTTATGTAATTAAATGCCTGCCCCACCGACTCTGAACGGAAAAATATCCATGCAAACACAGTAAGCATGAATGTAACGGACATGCCAAAAAATTCCCTGGCTGAAGGGAATAATTTGCCTTTGGCAATGATATCAAGGTTGTCTCTGTTTTTATTTGAAAGCAGCAACGGAAGAAAATACAAAGCATTTAACAGGCCCCACACTATAAATGTCCAGTTGGCCCCATGCCAAAAGCCACTAACCAAAAAAATAATAAACGTATTCCTCACTTTCATCCATGTGCCGCCCTTGCTTCCCCCCAATGGTATATACAGGTAATCCCTGAACCAGGTGGAGAGCGAAATATGCCAGCGCCTCCAAAACTCTGCTATGTCTCTCGAAAAATAAGGGAAAGCAAAATTGCGGAGCAGTTCAATACCAAAAAGCCTTGCTGTGCCAAGCGCTATATCGGAGTAGCCGGAAAAATCGCAATATATCTGGAATGTAAAAAACAGGGCGCCAGCCAATAATGTAATGCCGTTATAACTGGTATAATCATTAAAAATAGTATTGGCTATTTCTGCACAATTATCAGCAATCACCACTTTTTTGAACAGCCCCCATAAAATTTGCCTGAGGCCGTCTATTGCTTTTGTATAAACAAACTCACGTTTCTGCTGTATTTGCGGCAACAAATGCGTGGCTCTTTCAATAGGGCCAGCTACAAGCAACGGAAAAAAGCTTACAAACACTGCATAATCAATAAAATTTCTTTCTGCCTTTATTTTGCTTTTATAAATATCAATTACATAGCTCAACCCATGAAAAGTGTAGAATGAAATACCTACCGGCAATATTACTTTTATCGTCCACACATTTACTTTTAAACCGAAGCTGGCCAGCAATCCTGCAAACGACTCAGCAAAAAAGTTGTAGTATTTGAATACGGCTAAAAAGCCAACATTGATAACGATGCTTAACCAAAACCAAAATCTTTTTTTGCTTTGATTGGGCGCATCCTGCATTTTAAGCCCGGTAAAATAATCAAGCAGCGTGCTAAATATAAGCAGGAAAAGAAAACGCCAGTCCCAGCAGGCATAAAAAAAGTAGCTGGCAAATAACAATAATAAGTTTTGCCATTTAAGGTTTTTGCCCACTGCAAACCAATACAGCAAAAAAACGGTTGGCAAAAAAAAGGCAAACCCAAGTGAGTTAAATAACATAAGCTTGTATTATAAACATGTATATATTAGAGGGGAAAGCATTAATTTTTATTGGCCAGTGCTTCAATTGCTTTACGGTTGTGTTTGTAACCATACTGCATGGAAGTATTGAAGGCTGCTTTCCCTTTTTGGTAAACAGCCTGCTTATTCTTTACAATATCTATAAGAATAGCAGCCAGTGCGCTGCTATCGCCTGTTTCAAATAAATAACCATTCACGCCATGCTCAATTCTGTCTGTGCACGACATTACGCCTGTGGAACCAACTACCAGTTTGCCATAACGCATTGCATCCATCGGCGGAATGCCGTAAGGCTCGTGTATTGACGCATGGATAAACACATCATTGGCCGCAAGTATTTCCAGGTACTCGCCATACTCCACCCATCCTTTTAATTTAATATCAGCATTCAATGCCGCAAATGATTTTTCATATTCTTCTTTTTCGGCACCGGTGCCCAGTATCGTAATATCCATCTGCTGCAATATTTCATTTGGCAACTGCTGAAATGCCGCCAGCACAGTGCTGTAGCCTTTTCGTTTTAAAAAACGGTTGCTCAACAGCAATTTTACTTTTTCGCCATTTTGCAATGCTTTGTCCCTTTCGTCATTTATCATTTCAATGCCCGCCTTTACAAATTTTACTTCCAGGTAGGGAAAGTCATAACATTTTGATGGCTTTGCTTTGTATTCTTTAATAAAAAAACCAATACCTGTTTTTCCGGTGATGAACAGGCCATTGGCCAGGTTCATAAACCATTGCTTGATTTTGGTTTTAAACCCGGGCACAGGTTTTTCGGGCACATCAAGCCAAAAGGAATACTTGATGCCGGACAATTTGCAATACAGCGCCAGTGCCACATGTGTTTTGGAATGCCAGCCGGTAATAACAACCAGGTTTGATTTTGCAGCGCTTCGCAAAACAGCAAAGAACTCTTTTACAGTCCCTTTATAAATGCGGTAATCAATACTCTTCTCCAGTGACTGCCACGGGTACATTGTAGTCAAATCCTTTAAATACCAGAAATCAACTTCATAGCCATCCTGCACCAGCTGCTCATGTATATCAATTGAATGAGGGAGCGGAATTACATTAAAAAACAAAAGCCTTTTTCTTTTCTCAGCCATCTACTTTTCTGAAATAAAATCTAAATACGCCTGTGCTAATTTGTCAGGATGAAATGCTTTGATTGTTTCTGCTGCATTTGCAACAAAGGATGAACGCAGGGTTTCATCATCCATCAACTGTTGCAGTTTTTTTGCAAATGCATTTTTATCGCCCACAGGTATTAAAAAACCATCCTTCCCGTCAGTTATCAAATCTGCAGGGCCAGCATTGCAATTATAGCTGATACATGCCAGTGGCGTTGCCATTGCTTCCAGCAACGCATTGGGGAAGCCTTCTGAATAAGAACAGAAAGCAAAAATTTTTGCCTGTTGCAATACGCTGTCAATATCTGGCTGAAAGCCAGCAAACAATGTTTGCTTTTCAATGCCAAGTTCCTTTGCCTTTTGTTCTAATGAATTTCTTAATGGCCCATCGCCGGCAAACTTCAATTGCCAGCCTTCGTTTTTTATTGAAGCGAAAATTTGTAATAAATCCTCATGCCCTTTATTGGCTACCAGCCTGCCGACAGTTACAATTATATTTTGCGGTGCTACGTTTTTTTTATCAACCACCCTTACATAATTCGGTATTGCTTTTATGTTGCGGTGCTTTACCTGTTCGTAAATCACTTTGGCTGCATAGCTTGTTTGTGCAATAATGCCTTTTGCCCTTGGGTAAGTAAGCCTGCGGAACCAAACAGGGTCAATCTTTATTTTATTTGCCGGGTTGTTCCTTACAGAAATATAAATGGGGCAGCTCAAGCCGGCAGTGCACAATAAAAAGAAAGAAGGGAAAATAAAATTCAGGATTACATCAGGGTTAATTTTTTTTATTGACTTGCGGATGTAACCAATTGTTTTTATGCCATACCAATATTTGTTTGTGCCTTGCCTGGAAAAACCCGGTTCTACAATTTTTACCCGTTTATCAATGCTGTAAAAAATTTCCTTTTTAAACAGCAGGAAGATGGTTACCTCATGGCCATTGGCGGCTAAATAATTAGCAAGTTCTGATATAGCCCTTTCTGCGCCGCCGCAGTGCAGGGTGGCGTTAGTTAAACAAATTTTCATTCAGGGAATACAAGCAGCAGCGAAAGAAAGTATTGGGTTTATTAGCAGAGGCCTGTCCTGCAGTTTTGGCTTTTCATTTTTTATTTAACCCTTTCAAACAAATACACGTCGTTGTCGTCATTCACTACACGGAAACCTTCGTCAACTATTCTTTGAATGATTTGCTTTCTTGCGTCTTCTCCATACATATATGTATGCATCTCCATCAATACCACTCTCACTGATGCAGGGTAGTTTGGCTTGTCAGTGATAATAATTTTTTCCGTGCCTTCCACATCTATCACCAGCATAGTTGGCATCATATTGCATTGCTGCATAATGGTTTCAATATCATACATGCATTCTGCCCGTTCATTGCCCTCTTCACTAACGCCAAACGATACCCTCCCACCCAATGAACCGCCCTCCTGGTTAAAGCCGCTAACCTTTATTTTTTTGTTCATTGAAAAAACAGGGAAGCCAAAACCGGTCAGCACTTTTATATTGCCCTTTGCTTCAAGCCATGTTTTGGAGTAAGCCGTAATTGTTTCCGATGCTTCGACTGATGCAACAAAACCATTGCTGCCTGCATGGTGGCCGAGTATAGCAGTAAGCACGCCAACAGAGCCGCCCATTTCGATTATTTTATCGCCCGGCTTTATTTGACCTTTTAATAATTTCCTTTCGCTTACTTCGTAGTTGCCGGTTTTTAAAGCCCGCTTTGTGCCATATGAGTATGGCGTGTTGCGTATTTTAAAATTAACCCCGTCAATAGCAGATTCTTTTGGCCAGACAAATTCAGGAACAAAAGTGCGTAACAGTTTGCGGCGTATATTCCAATATGTTTGTTGAAGGCTCATAATAATTGAATTAGTAAAATTTTATTTGGCGATACTTTTTAGCACATCCTCCACCATCCACCCATAAGGGTTAAATTTCCCTTCATGCCATTGCATATCTTTTGTCCAATAGCCGGGGCATGGGTCGTAGCCCGCCATGGAAAAACCAAAGCTTATTTCAACCACTAATGGCTTTCCGTTATCGAAAACAAAATCCAATGCCAGGCACTGGCTTTTTATTTTATCATTAATATCAAAAGATAGTTTTATCAAAGCATCGTCAAACAATTCTTTTGCATACAAAATATCGCCGCCGCCAGATGCCCTGAAATCATTTTCCCTCACCATGCGTTTAATAGCGTATGCTTTATCGCCTATTACCACCACCCGTATATCATGGTCGTTGCCGGGAATAAATTCCTGGAAATAGATATAGCCAATTTCTTTGCCGCCAATTTTTGCATAGGCTGGCGGCTTTGCCAAACGCACCACGCCTTTCAACACATCTTTTGCATTGGTTTTGCCTTTACGGTATTTCCGAAAGCGTTCTTTCAGATTATCGAATGCCGGGTATTGGGAGAACCCGTTGTTAAAAGCTTTATTTACTAAACTGATAGCTGCTGTTTTATCCCTCGCTAGTTTTACATTAGATGAACCGGCGCCGCCCCTCAACTTAAATACTTTGGGGAATGTCGTTTTTTCAATCCAGTCCAATGCGTCTTTTTTTGTATAAAACACAAATGCTTCTGCCGCTGCTATCCCTGTTTTTTCAAACAAATATTTTTGCCCAAGCTTATCGTCAAAATGCCAGTTAGTATTAAAATCGGGGAATACTCTCATCCCGGCTTGTTCCAATGAAAACAATAGCTGCTTTGCAAATACAATATCTTTTGGGTTGCCCTGGTGGTGGTGCCACAGCAATGCATCGCAGCCTTTCAATTGATGAATGATGTCGTTAGCATAACAATTCACTAATTTATAGGCAATGCCTTTCTCTTCACAGTAGGGAACCCACCGTTCGCTGAAGGAGCCTTTTGCCGGGTGTATCGCAAGCATTTAAGAAAGAGAAAATTTTTTCATCCAGGCTTCAAAAGAAATCATTATCCACAACGCCTCCAGTTCATGCACTGAAATTTTATCGAGGTTGCTGAGCCATTGCTGTACCAGTTTGCCGTTAAACAATTGCCGTTGCTGTATGCCGGGCATTATTTCTTCCGATAAATATTGGTAAAAAACTTTGTCACGGAAAAAATTACGCAGCGGTATGCCAAAGCCCTGCTTCTGCCTGAAGGCAAACGCTTCGTCGCCAAACAAACTACCGGTTAACTTTTTTAAAGCGTACTTGGTGTTTTTCTCACGGCCAAAATTTGGCAACAGGTTTTGTTGCGGTATGGCAAATGATTGTTCCACTAAATTATTATCCAAAAAGGGGACACGGTTTTCTATGGAATGCGCCATGGACATTTTATCCTGGCGTATTAATAAATCAGGCAGGTAAGTTTTTATTTCATACTTCACCTGCTTGTCAAATAAAGTGCCGGTAAGCGAAGAATAAATTTGGTTCCGTGATGACGCTGCTTTGTCATAATCAAAATCGGCTTTTAATTTTTTTGCAAAACCAAGCGTAAGCGGGTTGTACCCTGTAATGACACGGTAGCTTTCAGAAAAGTAAGTTGAGATGAAGTGGAAAGCAGCGCCCTTGTTTTTTTTCAGCCCAGACAGAAATGGGCGGAAATGATATGGGTAATTTGCTGTGGCGTACCTGTCGTAGCCTGCAAACACTTCATCAGCGCCTTCCCCGCTAAGTAATACAGTTACATATTTTTTGGCTTGTTCGCTTAATAAGTAAATACCAATTGTGTTGGGATGGTTTATAGGCCCTTCAAAATGCCAGGTGGCTTTTTCAAAGCAATTGACGTAATAAGAAGCATCCAGCAAAAACTTATGTGCTGTAAGCGATAGTTGTTGTGTTACCTTGTCAATGTAACGCTCTTCGCTCATTTTGTCATCATCAAAAATGATGGATACTGTTTCAAACAAGCCGTCCTTTTTAATATACCTTGCAAACCATGTTACAGCCGAAGAATCAACGCCGCCTGATAACTGGCAGCCTAATTTTACATCGCTTATCAACTGGCTTTTTACGCTCTGCCGCATGTTAGTTTTTATCAGCTCAATGCTCTCCTCAAGCGTTGCATTGCTGTTTGTGCGTTGATAATTTTCTATATCGAAAAATTTGGTGGTAAAAGGCGGTGCATACAGGCTCCATGTACGGAAACAGCCCGGCTCTAACAAATCAACACTCTTAAATAATGTTTTATTTACAGTGTTTCGAAAGAAAAGGTATTCATCCAGCAAATCTTCATTCAATTCTGGTTTAAATTCTTCCAGTGGCAAAAAGCTTTTAATTTCAGATGAGAATGCCAGCAGTTCATGTGTTTCAAAAAGGTACATGGGCTTAATGCCAAACCTGTCCCTTGCAATAAAAATTTTCCCTTCCCTTAAATCTGTTATTACAATGGCAAACATGCCATTGAGTTTTTTTATCATTTCCTCAAAGCCGTATTTCATGTACAGGTACAGCACCACTTCTGTATCGCTGGTGCTCCTGAATTTAAAGCCGCTTGCTTTTAGCTCCTCTGTAAAATCAAATGCGTTGTAAATTTCACCATTGAGCAGCAACATCACTTTCTCATCATCGCTGCACATAGGCTGGTGCCCGTTTTTTGAAAGATCGAGAATGCTCAAGCGGTTAAAGCCCAGCATGCCTTCAAAATTACCATCTATATTTTGTGGTTGCAGGTGTGTGTATTCCCGGCTGTTTTTGTCTTTTAATGAAATAGCCCGTATGCCCGAATCATCAGGCCCACGGTGGCGCTGGCAATTCAGCATTTCTATCACAGTAGCAGTATCGGCGATACGCTTACCAGACCTGTAAAAGTAGCCAGCTATTCCGCACATGGTTTTTCCGGATGGTTTTTCATTATTATATTCAGTGGGGCCAAATGTATTTTTTTATTTTGAAATATCACGATGCCTGCCACCCCGGCGATGGCACTGCCTTCACTGCATATTGCTGCAGCTCTTCTTGCTTTATTTTTTTGCCGTTCATCTTTATCTCCACATTGCGGCCCGGCATAAATGCTTTGGCTGCCATCAGCAAAGGCATCTTTACCACATTAAGCCCCATCAGTTGCGCCATGCAAATATCATTGGCAGCAGAGTCGTCTGTAAAACTTGCAATGCCAAGGTTCAATGCATCAGGCCACAAAGGCCCATCGCCCTGGCCGCCTACTATGCCATCGCAAAAGCTATATAAGAACCGCTGCGGCTCATCACACAAAGTGCCGTCTTCCTTTCCAAAGTTTACAATCAGGTTCAGGTCCATTACCATGCGCCATGTGGTATCGTT
>CAYRRL010000002.1:14309-15309 GCA_964426665.1 uncultured Ferruginibacter sp.
TCGTTGCCAAACCATGCAGCATTCAACTGGTGTTCTTTTTTAGGCAACGACAACTGCCATAACACTGAAGACACACGTGACCAAAACCAATAACCCGGCTTGCCAAGTTTCCTGTTTGCATTGTCAAGCGCCAGCTCTGCCCAATAGCGGAATTTGTTTTTCCCGGGGTAACTGTCGCCACCCATTTTGGTGCCTCCAATGCGGTGGTGCGGCAAAAAGTCTTTGTCGCCATTAAGGCCCACAATATTTTTCAATGCACAGGTAAGCCCGGTTTTTTGATGCGTTTTAATTTTGGGTATAGAAATCACAACATCGGCATGAAATAATTCTCTTGCTATGCAATATTTGTGCATGCCGGGCTTGTGTGTATCAGTAAATTTATCAGGGTTGTATTGCGCCACACGGAATATATTTTTTTCCGGTATGGAGATTGGTTCAAGATAGCTGCGCCGGCCTACATCAAATACCACATATTCACTCATTGGGTTCCTTTCTATTTCCAGTTTGTTTACTGCCGGGTCAAACACCACCCTTCTAAAATCCTTTATAGAGACGGGTGTATTGTATTTTAACGAAAGCGCTTCCACCCTGCTTACCAATTCCATGCTGATAAGCCTGTCCCAGTAGCAGCCCTGTATCGGCGCATCTCCAATTACAACCGAAGCTGGTTTTTTCATCAGCACCAGTTCAAGCACTGCAATTAAAAAACCATCATGCGTACAAAGGCAAACGCCATCCTGCGGATTAAAAGGGTGCTTAACCCAATTGGGCTTCAGCAACACACGTTTGCCCTTCAATGCATTTTCATCAAGCACGCCTTCTGAAAGCTGCGACACAAGCGACAGCAACAACTCATGGTCTTTGTACAATTCCTGCAAATCTTCCACCGTCCGCCCTGTTTTATCATCAAACAGCGTGGCAATGTTCACAAATGCTTTGGAAAGGTTTTGCATAAACTTATGCCTTCTGCCTTCTGTAAAAAATAGCGAATAGCAACGAC
>CAYRRL010000002.1:15319-21530 GCA_964426665.1 uncultured Ferruginibacter sp.
GCGTAATTAATTGGGTCGCCAAATCTGTACTGATAAGGCTGCCTTCAATCAATGCAAGTTTTATAAAAATATATTTAAGGCAGTAGTAAAAAACTTTGCTGATAACAGTGCTGATAAAGAAAAGCACAAATGCCGGCCATTTTGATTTATTGGCGAGCACGATAAAACACCCGAGGTTCACCGCCAGCTCCATTGACATAATAACTGCTTTGTAAAAGGGTGGGTGATGGGGAGGAAAGATAGTAGAAACTAGCGGCAGCGTAAGGGCCAGTAAAAAGGCATTAGCGTTATTGCGGTTTACCAAATAAGCGGCAAACAACAACAGCCGCATCGGTTCAAAATAATACAGCGGGAAACTGGTGGCATGAACAAATGCCGGTATAAAATACACTGCTGTTAAAACGAGCAGGTCTGTTATCACAGTTCTTGCTGTGTTGTTAATTGAAAGCGTGCTGTTCATTTTCTTTATTTATTAAATCGCCTAGCTGCGCCGAATGCATGAATTCTGTTTCTGGCCACCGCTTTATTATTTCCTGCAAAAGAATTGAAAACAAAGCCAGGTTCTGTTCCCTGTTTTCTGGCCGCAGCCCTCCCATGAAGTTAAGGCGGTGAACACTTATAATAGCAGGCTTCTTCCACCGGAAAGCAGTTTCAATCCTGTCAAGGCAATCGTCCACCCAATCAAAATTTGGGTTAACAGAAGGTTCAAAAAAAACATTCCGTACCAGATAATGCTGGCCAAGTTTGTTGCGTTGGCCCTGGTAGTGGTATTTCCTTTTGTATTGATAGCCGGGTGATGTTACCGGTTGTAATTGTATTGCCACGCCTTGTATGCTTTTAATACCGGCTTTAGCCAACGTTGGTTCAAGAGAGGCATCCCATATATAGCAGGGCGCAATAAATGATTTTGACTGGAAGCCCCAAATTTGCTTAAATAATTGCAAGCCCTCTTCAACAATTACAGGCTTGCTTTGCAGCTCTTGTTTATCATCTGCATCCAGTGCATCCATATATTCGTTCACTACTTTTGGGTTTCGCTCTGCATGAACGCTGAACATATTTTGTTCAAAAGCCCAATGCGCTGCTTTGTCATTTGCCTGCAATGCTTTTAGCCACCGGGCCACATTCACATGCTCCCTGCCATGAAACTGGGGCATGAGCATTTTTTTCTCAATGCCCTCCTTATACAATTGTGCTACTCTGCCATGAGATGGGTAACGCTTATATGTTTCAATAAATGGCTCAAAGTAATATTGACGGTAACCAGATGCTTTTATTTTTTCAAAATCGGGATTGGCTACAATATTGTTTGCCGTTAGCAACGCAGGGTTGCCATTGGTGTCTTTTACTGATGACAATGTTTCATACAGCCTCTCCATATCTTCGTTGCTCTCAAGCATATCATTGCTGTTGTAAGGGCATTCGTTTACAGGCAACTTATTTTTCAGGAAATGATTGTATGCTTCTTTAGAAGAAACCCTCACAGTGCCCCAGTCATCTGACTCTATCACCACAATTCTTCTTGCGCCGCTTTGCCAGCCCCGTATGTTCATCAGGTTACGGGTGATATTTGCTTTTAAGCCCACAGGGAATTACTTAATGATATCATTGATTGAAAGATTATAATCAGTAAACAGCATGATAATAGGGTTGCCGAGCAGGGTGGTAATGCTTATTGAATAAAAACCTGTGCGTATAGATACTATGATGAATACAAGAAGGGCCGGCACCAGCGCACTTGTGACGCTGGTAAGGTATTTTTCATGCTGTTGGTTTTGCAGGTAAAAAATAACCGTAGCTGCTGACAGCATGGAGGCAATCATCAAATACCTTTCGCCTGATGGGAGCGAAACCATGATATTAGCAAAGCCAAAAAACAAAAGGCTGAAGCAATACCCATTTAGGACCCATTTGTTGCCAGCAAAAACCCGCCCGCCAAAAATATAGATAGTAATAAGCATAGCACTGAGCGACCAGTACATCAACCTTAAATAATAAACCGCATACCAGTTTTTTACTATCACCACGCCCTCTGCAGATTCAAGCGTTGCCCCCCTGTCGCCTTCCCTGAATTCTTCCACCCTATCCTCGTCCCTGTATTTTTCTGAGCGCTCCAAAAACACTTCAGGCACGTATTGCTCCATAACGCTGTTGAACGTAGTAATATTAATGTTGGAAATAAATACCGAAAGGATAAAAAAGGTGAAATAAACAGTTTTCCGGTTGCCTGCCAGCAGGTAAATGGTAAGTATAGCTATCGGGAACAAAAATGAAAAATGGACCAACACTGACAGGTAGCACCAAATAAGCCTGAATTTATTCTTTTCAAAAAGGAATGGCAAGGCACCATACATAAACACAAGGATAGCTGTATTAAACCTGAACCCATTCAGGTTCCAAAAAGGGTTAATCAACACATACACAGCAATCATCAATACTGTTGCCCACTTTAATTTGCCAAGCATCCTTTCGGTAATATACCATATACAACGGCTGTAAAAAAAGCCAAATATAAAACCATATACAGCAGTAAGCACCTGGGCATTGTTTGAAAACCTTGACACAACAATGGCGATGATTGTCCTTACCACATCTGCGTCCCCGCTTTCCCTGAACAGATCCAGAATATCGCCAAAACTCAGGCTTTTGCCATACAGTTCTTTCAACTCGTCCACATAGCGGATAATATCTGTATCGTCGTTTTCTTTTGAAATGGCAAAAGTGTAGCCATAAAATATCACAAAGGCCCACACAATGTTTTTGGCCCATGGCGATTTATAGTTGCGCACTGCCGTGATTGCTGCAAAAAAGGGCATCAGTAAAAAAAGGAACCAATGCGAATCGGAGCCTTGCAATTTCTTCTTTGCTGCGGCTACCTGCATAAATCCAAAAATGCTTTAGTTACGTTTTCAATTTTAAACCTGTCCATACTGGGGTATTTAAAAGCGTTAGCATAGTTTCCTTTCAAAAACTCATCTACAGTCTTCTTATCGGGTTCGTTTGTGGGCAACGAAAGTATAGGCCTGCCGGAAAGATAATAGTCAATCAGTTTGCTTGGCGCCTGCTGTGCCGGGTCGAAACCTATATTCACCAGGAAATCCTTTGTAGCCATTTCCTTTATCAATTCTTCCCTTGGTATATAATCCCTTATTTCAATTTTGCCCGGAAACTTTTCTATATAAGGTTGCAGGATATCTGCTGTACGTGTGTACGCTATAAATTTAAAATCTTTGCCTGTGCTTATAATGTAATCAAGCAGCGGCAAAGGGTTCCGTGTAGTCCGGATGAACACGCCTGCAAACGCAAATGTTGGCACTGGGTTGTTGGCCACACTGTTTTTCAATTGTGTTTCCTCAAACTTAAAACCCTGTGAAATCTCCACCATCTTGTGCCTGAACTCGGGGTAATAATTCACCTGCATTTGAATATGCGGTATGGAGATATAGTCTGCCTTGCGGCAAAACCATTTTTCAAAATATTTAAAATAAAATGCCTTGCCAAAGCTGTCATGCTTCACCACGCCCATGTATGCATCGCCGCAATCGGCTACCCATGTTTTTGCAATGGGGTGTTTTTTTGCCCTTGCCCAGGCCACGCCCCAATGAACCGGGTGTGGCACAGCTACCGATACCAGCAAATCATAGCCGCTTTCATTTTTCAATGCCCGCTTTACTTTGAACATCAACTCAATTTCCGGGTATTCCAAAAACATCAGCGTAAGCCTTATCATTACCCGTTTGATAAAAAAAGTGACAGGGTTGTTATTGGTAAGCGTAAAATTCCTGAACCTCAATTTGCCCAGGCTTTTCAAAGTAAAGCCATATTGTTTTTGCAATGGCAATTGTGCATCATCAATAAGCGTATAAATAGTTACGTCATGCCCCTGCCTGCATAATTCTTTCACCAGTTCTGTAGTGCGGAAAGAGCGTGGGCTGTTTTCGGGGTGGAATGATTTGCTTACAACTAATATTTTTTTCTTGTCCATTCTTTTGTAAAAAACTAAATGATGGCTTTTGCTATCAACATGCCTGCATCGCCATTCCCATACAGTGGCGTGTTGAAAATATTGCTGTTGGTGCCAAGCGATTTTTTTATTGCTGCCTCTATTTTGCTTTCATCTGCACCAGTTATAATATTTGCGCCGCATTCCAGCAGTTCCACCCATTCTGTTTCGTCCCTCATAGTCACGCAGGGCGTTTTATGGAAATAAGCTTCCTTCTGTACGCCACCGGAATCTGTTGCTATGATGGCCGCATGTTTTTCCAGCACTATCATATCGAAGTAGCCTATCGGCTCAATGATATTGATATTGGCAGGCAATGCAATGCCAAATTCATGCAACCTTTTTTTTGTTCTTGGGTGCATGGGCAGCACCACAGGCATATTGCTTTTAGCAAGCCCGTTAAAAATTTGCTGAAGCCTTTTTTTGTCATCCACATTTTCGGCACGGTGCAGCGTGGTTAAAATAAATTGTTTTGAAAAAAGCGAAAGCTGCTGTAAAATATTGCTGCCTGCTTCTGCTTTGGCAGAATAGTAAATGGCTGCATCATACATCACATCGCCTGCTTGCTGTATCCTTTCTTTTGCAATCCCTTCTGCTAAAGCGTGGTTGGTAGCAGTAGATGTTGGGGTGAATAAAATATTGGCTGCATGGTCAGTGAGGATACGGTTAATTTCTTCCGGCATTTTTTTATTGAAAGAGCGAAGGCCCGCTTCTACATGCGCTACTGGTATATGTAGTTTTACCGCAGCTAATGTGCCTGCCAGTGTTGAATCCGTATCGCCATATACTAATACAACGGAGGGTTTTTCTTCCAGCAATACAGCTTCAATTTTCTCCAGCATGCGGCCCGTGTTTTGGCCATGCGTACCGCCACCCACACCCAAATGAAAATGCGGCCTGGGTATATCAAGCTCTTCAAAAAAAATATCGCTCATGTTGGCATCGAAATGCTGGCCGGTATGAATGATTTTTTCTTCCGCTGCTGATTCAAATTGTTTTAATGCCCTTGACACAACTGCTGCTTTTACAAACTGCGGCCTTGCGCCAACGATAGTTGCTATTTTTGTTTTGCCCATAAATTAAGAAGTAAATAAGAAAGGGGCAGGCAAATAAAAATTAAGCCGCCTGCACGTTAAAGCGCTTCATCCATTCGCCAAAGGCAATGAGGCGCCAATAATTATAGTTAAATGGCTGCGTTCCATTTACAATGCCGTCAAAATATTCAAGCGCTGCCGGTTGTATAATGCCTTTAGAATTGGCAATAGCTGCTTCTATCTGCTTCCTGAACTGGCCTGTCAATTCTTTTTTTACCCATCCTTCCTCAGAAGTAACAAAACCAATTTTGTCTTTCCTGCTCAATATTGCCTGCGGTACAATTTTCCTTAGCCCATGCAGCAATAATTTTTTTGTTTCACCAATACCGTCAAGGTAATCAGCGGGCAATTGCGTGGCAAATTCCACCAATCGATGTGACAGGAAAGGCACCCGTGCCTCTACCGAATTAGCCATAGACATCCTGTCTTCGTAACGCAAATATTTTGGAAGCGGGTTATGCAGCAACTGCCTGTGGGCAATGCTGAAAATACTGTCGCTTTTATAGCCCATACTATCGTAAGGGTGCTGCTCTTTTGCTTTTAAATGCTGCAGCGAGACAAGTGCTGAAAGCGTTTTGTAGCTTTTTGTTTTTTTGCTGAAAAACACCCTTACAAAGGATGGCACCAGATAATAACACAAGTGTATGTATGTGGCAAGAATGCCATCATTTGCATAAGTAGTACTGTTGGCTATTTCATGGTTCAGTTTCTTGAACTTGCCCTTTTTCAAAAGCTGCAGCCAGCGAAAATTAGTAAAGGCTTCGTAGCCGCTCAGGTATTCGTCTGCGCCCTGCCCATTGATTAATACTTTTACGTTATTGTCTTTGGCAAGCTTGTACACATGGTAGGTGGCCAGTTCGCTCTGGCTTTGGTTGGGTTCATCGTGGTACCAAACCAGTTCAAGCGCTTTCTCTATTGCGCCTGCAGATGTTTCGTTGATATAATGTGCATCCACCTTCACTGCTTTTACAGCTTCATCAACCCATTTTTTTTCATTGTACCTTTCGTCAGCTGTACAGTAAGAAAAAGTTTTTTGTGCAGCCCTGTTGCCTTCTTCTTTAAGCAGGTTGTTTATTTCACAAACAATAGCAGTTGAATCAAGCCCGCCCGAAAG
>CAYRRL010000003.1:0-18157 GCA_964426665.1 uncultured Ferruginibacter sp.
GCCAATGTGGCAAATAAAAAAGCAGGCTTGTTTAGCCAGGGTATGAAGCAAAGGTTGGGCATAGCTGTAGCACTGGTTCACAACCCCAAACTTATTATTCTTGATGAGCCTACGAATGGCCTGGACCCACAAGGCATTGCGGATATGCGTAACCTTATAAAAAAGCTCAGCAACGAAATGGGAAAGACAGTTATCATTTCATCGCATTTATTAAGCGAAGTGGAACAGATTGCCAACCGCATGATCATAATACACCAAGGCAACAAAATTGTGGAAGGAAACGTGGATGAATTGCTTGACCCTGCACATACAATAGTGGAAATAGAAACAACCAATAATGCCGGCACTCAACATCTATTGCAGTCAACAAAATGGAAAGAATATTTACAGCAAACCAAACCACTGCAGTTAATGATGAATAAAGACGATGTGCCGCACCTGGTAAATGATTTGGTGGCAAACAACATACAGGTGCTATCCATCAACTCAAGCCATTCCTTAGAAAATTATTTTTTATCACTTACAACACAGCAAGAATATGTGGCCCCTTTTGCAAATTGAACTCTTTAAAATATCGAGGCGCCCACGCACTTATATTGCTTTTGCTGCTATTACTGCTATTGTATTTATTTTCCAGTTTGCATTTAAGGCAGACGGCCAGAGTTATATGGATTTGATGCTGCAGGATGTAAAAGACACATTTACATTTGACCGGGTGGAAGCTATCAACGGCTACTTTATGTGCTACATTATTTTAAACACATTGCTGATACAGGTGCCGATATTGGTAGCATTAATAGCAGCAGATTCAATTTCTGGCGAAGCCAACATGGGCACGCTGCGTTTGCTGGCATCAAAGCCTGTAAGCCGTACACAAATCATTTTAGTAAAATTTGCAGCAGCGGCCATCTTCACCATTTTTCTTTTATTGTGGATGGCTATTTCAGCATTGCTTTTCAGCATACTTATTTTCGGAACAGGCGATATGCTGGTATTCCGCACCAAGGGCGAAAATTCGCAAATAATGCTGATAACAAAAGACGATGTAATGTGGCGCTACTATGCAGCATTTGCTTATGCTACAGTGGCCCTTACTGTAATTGCTGCATTGAGCTTGCTGCTTTCCATCTTTGCTGAAAACTCTATCGGCCCAATCATTGCCACTGTATGCGTAGTAATTGTGTGCACCATTATTACTAATATCAATGTGCCGGTAATTGAAAGGAATGTAAAACCATTTTTGTTTACTTCTTACCTCGTTGGCTGGAAAGGTTTTTTTTACATTGGCACTGACAGCGAAGGCAACACTATAAAAGGCTCGCTGGAAAACTGGCCTGCTATCAGGAATAGTTTGTTGATTCTGCTGGGCCATATTGTGCTGTTAGTAAGCATTTCTGTTTGGGCATTTAAAAGAAAAGATATTTTATCATGACAAAAACAGGGAAGATGAAGATTTCATTGATGCTTATGTTTTGCTTAACCAGTTCTTTATGCAGGGCACAGGATGCAGATGCGCTGGTAAAAAAGATAAAAGCCAAAATTGATTTGGTGAACAATTATGAAGCCAGCGGCAAAATGAAAACCAATGTTGCTTTTTTAAAAGTGCCGGAAGCGCAGGTGAAAGTTTATTTCAAAAAGCCAAACCAGATTAGGATAAAAAATGAAAAAGGCATTTCATTTGTGCCCAAGGGTGCTGTAAGCATCAACCTCAGCAATATCATTAGCGGCAACCAATACACTGCCATTGATGCAGGCTACGATAATATTGGCGCTGTAAAAACAAAAGTGATAAAACTGCTGCCAACAGACGACAATGCAGACGTGGTGTTGTCAACATTATATATTGACGAAGCGAAGCTTGTTGTTTTAAAAGCAAAAACAACCACAAGGGAAAATGGCAGCTACCAATTGGAAATGAGCTATGGCAAATACGCCAACTACTGCCTGCCTGACAAGCTCATTTTCACTTTCAATACCAAAGACTACAAATTGCCCAAAGGCGTAACTTTTGACTTTGATGATGGCGCTACCAACAATAAGCCTGTTGAAAAAAACAAGAACGGCAAAGCAGAAATTAACTTTAGCTCTTATTCGGTAAATACAGGAGTAGATGATAGTGTGTTTAAATGACTATAAAGCCAGCAAAACCTGCCAGGCTTCATGCACTTTAGCTTCATCAAGCAATTGCTTTGCATAAGCATGCAGTTCCCTTTCCATCTCATCCGGGTTCAGCGAAAAATACTGGATGATATTCTTAAGTTTATCGTCTGTAAAAGATGGCTCTACAAATGGCATTTCATGCACATTGCCAAGCTGGCCTAAATTATTTCCCGTAAGTATTTTGCTGTTGCGGATATTTTCAGGCAAGGCATCAACGCCAATGCCTAAATGAATATTCGGTTTTTCTACTTTAAAAAGGCTGGCCCCGTCAACTTTACAGTACCAATCGCCGCCCAGCCTTGCTATATGATGCAGCTTTGTTTGGTCAATCATTGTTTTGTCTCCGTTCAATACACTATCATTAATATGCATCAATAAAACTTCTGCAATAATCAAATTGCCAGCGCCGCCTTCTGTGCCCAAAGGTTTTACTTCAAGCACTTTGCATTCCATTTGCACCGTGCTTTCTTTCACCCTTGGTGGTTTTACTATTTGTGACAGCTCTTTTGTAAAACCAGTTTTTACAAATTCATCAACACCTTTTGGAAATTCGCAACTGCTCAGGCTTACCTGTTGTACCATGCTGTAATCGCAAATGTTTACTACTACTTCGGGCACTTCCAATATATTTTCTAATGTATGCTTTGTAGTATTGTCCCTTACTCTTCTTGCCGGGGAAAAAACTATTACTGGCGGGTTAGAGGAAAATAAATTAAAAAAACTGAATGGGCTAAGGTTTACGTTTCCCTCTTTATCTATTGTTGAAGCAAAGCAAACTGGCCGGGGCGCTATTGCGTGCTGTAAAAAATTCTGGCGCTCAGCAGGTTTCAAACCTTTTAATTCAATTGTCTTATACATTCTTCTTCAAGCTTAGTATTGAAAAATCACTTTCATCTTTTACAATCGTATTACTCAATTTACCCAATCCATCAATCTCCATTTCCACTACATCGCCTTCCTTCAGCCATTGTTCCTGATAATCCGGGTCATTCAATTTCCCTGTGCCATTCAGCTCTAAAAAACAACCTGTGCCAACAGTGCCGCTGCCGATTACATCGCCGGGGAAAAGGTTTACGCCATAACTGCACCGCTCAATAATTTCTGCAAACGTCCAGTCCATGTCGCTCACATTCCCTTCGCTTACTTGTATGCCATTCACGGCGCATTTCATTGTTAGGTTCCATGCCTTGCCCGTATGGTTGCCCTTGCATGGCACCACAAACTCTTCCAACTCATCAAGCGTTACCAGCATTGGGCCAATAACTGTAGAAAAATCTTTTCCTTTTGCAGGGCCAAGGTTCAGCAGCATTTCTTCCATTTGCAATCTCCTTGCACTCATATCATTCATTATCATCAGGCCGCCAATATATTCATCAGCTTCAGCAGCAGGAATATTCCTTCCATGCCTGCAAATAACAACTGCTGCTTCCAGTTCAAAATCCAGTTTTTCAAAATGATCAGGCATGCACACAATATCACCAGGGCCTTGTATGCTGTTGTGATTGGTAAAATAAAAAATCGGGTACTGATCAAACTCCGGTATCATATCCACTTTCCTGTTCCGTCTTGCCGCAGCCACATGCTGGCGGAATGCGTAGCCATCACGGCAACTGGTAGGGTTTGGCACAGGTGCCAGAATAACGGCATTGTCAAAGTCCCGTGCCGGCAATGCCCTGCCCAACCCTTCTTTCAACCTGTTTTCCGCAGCTATTGCCAACGGGTACATATCATCCCAGTAATTCAAAAACATAGCCATGCTTATGGGCAAATCAGGATGCAGTGCATCCGTATCATACAACTTTCCACCAATCAATAAAGCAAGCTGTTCGTGGCTGTCTTTTACATATGTAACTAATTTCATTGCTTAAAATTTGCTGCCAAAAGTAGGTATTAAATATTGATGAAACGGCAGCATAGCCCTTCACCATTTTTCTTCTTCTGTAAAATTGCCGTTATTGGTTTTGAATTGCTGCCTTGATTGTATTTTTTGCAATTGCCTTTCAATAATAAGGTTGGCAATAATATCGCCGGCATTTGTGCCGGGCTGCATTTGAAGGAGCGATTTAATTTTGGGCTCGCTTACATCAATCCTGTACAATAAATTAACCAGTTGTTCAAAGTTGCCCTGGATAAGGCGGTTGATATGAGCAGATAATTTTTCCTGTATTTCTTCCATGGAAATTTGCACCGGCAATTCAATCGCCAATTCCTTATTAACCAATTGCACCAGTTCTTCGTTTTCCATTGGTACAAGTTAGTATTTTTCAATAACGCCGAGGCCAAACAACGCAAAATCATATTTTACCGGGTCGTTGGCATCCAGTTCCTTTAAATATTCAGTTAGCTCCTTTGCCGCATGCCAGTCGTTTTGCTTTCTTTGCAAAAGGTTTAAATTTCTTGCAACCCTTGACACATGCACATCCAAAGGGCAAATCAATTGAGATGGCTTTACTTTTTTCCAGATGCCGAAGTCAACGCCATTATTATCATTTCTCACCATCCATCTCAAAAACATATTCAGCCTTTTGCAAGCAGATTTTTTTGCTGGCGTGGAAATATGCTTGCGGCAATGCCTCTCTTCCTTTGCATTTTCATCAAAAGAAAAAACATAGTTGTGGAAACCAAGCAAAGCGCTTTCGGTTGTTTCATCCCCGGGCTGCATCCAGTTGCTGAAAGCAGTTTCTAAACTTTCATTGCTTTTATAATGATGTTGGAGGAAACGGAACAAATGCCACAGGTCAAGGTTATTAAATGTACGGTGCACAAAGCTTGCGAAAGCAGCAAATGTATTTTCATCATTCAAGTCCACATTTACTATAAAATGATACGGCTTATTGTTCATGCATCCCAATAATTTATTGCATGAATTGATAATGCCTTTGCGTGTGCCCCAGGCTAAGACAGATGCAAAAAAAGCTGCAATTTCTATGTCTTGCTTTTTTGTAAACCTGTGTGGTATGCTGATGGGGTCGTCTTTGATAAACAAAGGATGGTTGTAAAGCGAACATTTGGCATCAAGTAATTTTTTTAGCTTGCTCATTTATTCAACAGTTTCATAATAGAAATACCCAGCCCATCGCAAGCTTTGTTTTCACTAAACTTATTAATCACTACCATAACAGCCTTCTGTTCGTTCTTTATAAATGCAGCAAACGTGGAGAAGCCAAACGTACCGCCATTGTGCCAGTAGATTACCGGCTTATCTTTTTCTTCCACCGTATGCCATGCTTTGCAAACGCTTATTTTTGGGCTGATAGCTATAGTGGGTTGCAACAAATTGTCAATTGTCATTTTATCTGCAGCATCAGTCGGGTTGGCCATATACTTAAGAAAAGCCAGCATTTCTTTGCCATTGCTTTTGATGCCGCCAGCGGGTGCCAGCACATCCATATTCCAGTATACTGTTTTCTTGTTGCTAAAAAAACCCTGGCTTTTATTTTCTTCTTTTGAAAAAACATCTGTGCTGCCAATCATTTTAAAAGGGCGAAAAATATTTTCTTCCAGTAAAACAGCATAGCTTTTTTTTGAAATCAACGTTGCCAATACGCCCGCAAGCCCCATTCCCGCATTTGAATAATTGCTTTTGCCATCTGGCTCAGGTTTGCATATTTTAAGCCAGGCAAATAATTTATCAGCTCCGTAATTATCATAAGGCGATTTGCTGCCATCAGCCAGCTCCATATTTTCAGGCAGCCTTGGCAAGCCAGAAGTGTGGTTGAGCAAACCAAGGAAGGTTATTTTTTGAAGCGCCGCATTTCCCTTTACCGAATCCGGTAAATAATCAAGGATTGAAGATGTATCAGCAATATTGTTTTTATCCAATACCTTTTGCAATACAAAGGCCGTGAATGTTTTGGTAACGCTTCCTATTTCAAAAAATGTGGCCGAATCAAATCGGAGCTTTGTTTCAGGGTTGGCAAAACCCTTTGAGTAATATTTTTGCTTGCCATTATTAATAACAGCTACAAATAGCCCGGGCAACTTATTCGCTTTAAAAACACTGTCAATTTTTCTTTCGATAAAAAAGCCAGTGCTGTCCGTTATAGCGTTTATTTGTGCAGTTGCAACCCCGGCAATAAAAATAAAAAATATTAAGAAGAGTTTTTTTTGCATTCTATTTCTTTTTTAAAATGGCAGCAACAGCTATAACTACCCAAATTATATTTACTACCATATTGGGATAGGTTCTGTGGGCATAAGTGTAAACAGAAAACAAAATACCACCAACTAAGTTTGCAATTATATATGGTACAGCTGTGCTTTTAATCCTGCCATTAATGTTAAGAAAATAGGCACCCACAATAAGTACGGTGCCTATCCAGCCGGTTATTTCTATGGTATTCATGCTTTACCCAATTGCCTGTTCCAAATCTTTTATCAAATCGCCTGCATCTTCAATGCCTACGCTTAATCGTATCAGGCCATCGCTCAAACCATTTTTTATCCTTTCTTCCCTTGGTATGCTGGCATGAGTCATGCTTGCCGGATGGTTAATCAAAGATTCAACGCCGCCTAAACTTTCAGCTAATGAAAACACTTTTGTTGATGACAATACCTTGTTTGCCGCTTCTATGCTCTCGTCCTTCAGCGTAAAGCTTATCATGCCGCCAAAGCCACGCATTTGTTTTTTTGCTACGGCATGGCCGTGGCTGTCTTCAAAGCCTGGCCAATATACTTTAGCAACTTTAGGGTGCTTGCGCAACCATTTTGCAATCGCTTCGCCGTTTTCACAATGCTGCTTCATCCGCACATGCAATGTTTTTATGCCCCGCAATACCAAAAAGCAATCCATAGGCCCGGGAACAGCGCCGCAACTTTTTTGGATAAGGTATAATTTTTCCCTTAGCTCTTTGTCATTCATCACTAAGCAGCCCTGTATCACATCGCTGTGCCCCCCCAAATATTTTGTAGCCGAATGCATTACAATATCAGCGCCCAAGCCCATCGGGTTTTGCAAATAAGGAGAGGCGAACGTATTATCAACACAAAGCAATGCCCCGGCTTTTTTTGCAACTTCACTCACAGCAGCGATGTCTGTTATATTCATCAACGGGTTGGTTGGCGTTTCAAGCCAAATCAATTTTGTGCTGGCAGTTACAACAGCTTTAATATTCTCAACATTGCTGGTATCAACATAAATAAACCTGATGCCGAACTTTTCAAATATTTTGGTGAACAGCCTGTAAGTGCCACCATACATATCGCTTGCGGCAATCACCTCATCGCCGGGGTTCATTAATTTTATCACAGCGTCAGTTGCTGCTACGCCACTGCTGAAAGCGAGCCCATATGTTGCATTTTCCAAAACAGCGTATGCTTCTTCCAATGCAGCCCTTGTAGGGTTTTGGCTACGGGCATATTCATAACCTTTGTGCTGGCCCGGAGCGCTTTGCACATAAGTGCTTGTTTGGTATACCGGCGTCATGATAGCACCTGTAGAAGGGTCGGGCTCTGCCCCCGCATGAATAATTTTTGTAGCTAATGCTTTGCCTGCTAATTTTTCTGCGTTCATTATTTTGTAGTTGAAAATTTTCCGGGGTGCAAGGTAAGGCAAAGAGGCTGAAGGAGAAAAGGAGTTAAAGGAGTGCGGAGAAAGTGCCTCCTGTTTAATCAGGATGCCTATTCTATTCATTAATATCCTTTGCCCCCTTTCTCTTTTATGCCCATTGCTTTATAAAATCTGTGCTGCACACAAATACCTCCAGTCATAATTATCTGCTTCCAGCGCCCCGGCAGCTGCCACAGGCTTGCTTAGCACGCTTTTGTTTAAAACCCCGGCGGTTACCAATTTCCTTTTCCCTTCGTGAATGTAATCCTTCATCGTTGCATGCTCCATCCATGTTTTTTGCGGCGGCTCGTAAGCTACTTTGTCTTTGCGCCACACAATTTCCGAAGGCAGTTTTTTAGCCATCGCTTTTCTCAATAGCCATTTTGTCCAGCCTTTATGGATTTTAAAATCTGCAGGCAGCGAAAAAACAAATTCCACCAGGTGGTGGTTCAAAAAAGGCAGGCGTACTTCCACGCCATGCGCCATACTGTTCCTGTCGGCAAAACGCAGCAATTCTTCAAGCCCCAGCGCTGTGGTATTAAAATGCAAAATATCATTTAGCTTGTTGATGATGGGCTTGTGTATGCCTTCCCACTCCCGGCCATGCAATGCGTTTACAAAATCTTTATTGATGTCGGGGTGTTTCAAAATTTTATTGTATTCCTGGCCTTCAAGATGGATGGCAGCATGGGCAGGGAACAACATGGCCAGGTAATTGCCAATGCCCCATCGGTACGGCACTTTATTCCTGTTGAAAATTTTCCTTTCCAATAATGCCTTGTTAAAACGCTTGGCGCTCATCAGCTGCTGTATATACCAATGTATGTATTTATGATAGCCTGCCAGTGTTTCATCAGCACCCTGCCCATCCAGCATTACTTTTACGTTGTGCTGCTTTGCCAATTCAAATACTTTGTATTGGGCATAAATGCTTGCCGATTGAAATGGCTCTTCCTGGTGCCTGCATAGTTTGTCAAATTCATCCACCAGCCCATTCACATCGGGGCTTACCTGGTAATTGCTGATATGAAAAGAATGAATGGCTGTATCAATATATTTTGATTCGTCTTTGGCAAAGCCGGGGAACACCGCAGAAAATGTTTGCTGGTTTTCCACTGCATGAGCCTGGAAAATGCCAGCAACAATAGAGGAACTGTCAAGGCCGCCACTCAGGCTGCTGCCCGTTTCCACATCGCTGCGAAGGCGGCGTGTTACTGATGTTGCAAACAGCTTATTGAACTTTTCTATTGCCTGGCCTGGCGTTATGCTTGTGGTATTGTCTTTGTCGAGTTTCCAGTAAGTATGTATTTCAAAGTCAAACTTTAAAAAATCAAATTCTAAATAATGCGCTGCCGGGAGGGAGTAAATATTTTCAAAAAAAGTTTGCTCCTTGTCGTTGGCATTTTGCACATAGCCAAGGGCAAGGTAATTAAGCAGCATTTTATTGTCGGCCGTTTTGTCAATACCTATTGCCCACAGGGCTTTCATTTCGCTGGCAAAAACAAAATGGTTGTTATTGAAATAAAAATAAAAAGGTTTTTCGCCAAAGCGGTCCCTTGCAGCAAACAGTTTTCTTTTTTTTGCATCCCAAATAGCAAAGGCAAACATGCCGTCTAATTTTTCAAGGCATTCATCTTCCCAAAAATCATAAGCGGCTAATATGACTTCCGTATCTGTTTTGGAATGGAAGCGGTAACCGTGGCTATATAGCTCGTCTCTTAACTCGATATAATTATATATTTCCCCATTATAGGTTATGGTATACCTTTTCTCTTCCCCCTCAATAGACGAGAACAAAGAGCGCTGCATAGGTTGTGCGCCTGCATCGCTCAGGTCAATAATAGAAAGCCTGCGGTGGCCGAGTGCTACTGTGCCTGTTTCATTTAGCCAATGCCCTTCGCCATCAGGCCCACGGTGTGCCAAAGCATCTGTCATCCGTTTTACATTCTGAAAAAGGATGTGTTTGCTGTTTGCCCCTGTTTGTAGCTCCCTGTTTATAATACCTGCTATGCCGCACATGCTGTAAATATCAAAAAAAATCCCGTCATTGTAAGACGGGAAATGAATTAAACTTGCCCAAGTCAAAAAGTAATCGGAAGGTTCACCCTTACATTGTCCCACTGCATCGCTAAATATGCGCCCATAGCAGATTTTTCAAAAAACATACTGAATGTTTCTGTTGCATCGGCTTGCTTTTGCACAGGCACATCAAGCCTTGTTACATCTTTGGCTTCATCATATTTAAAAGAGCCCCATGTATCAGTATCCCGGTTCAAAATCATTGTCCATTTTTCTTCGTAAGGTATGCAGTACAGTGTATAACGCCCTTTTCTAACTCTTACGCCGCCAATCCTTACTGTTTGAAAAAACTCAACCTCGGTTGCTTCATTAGCACCAAGCCTCCACACTTTTCCAAACTCCACCAAATCGCCAAAAATTGTGCGCCCGTTTTTTTGAGGCCTGCTGTATGCCACCCTTGCAACCAATGGTTCAGTTGCTTTGTCCTGTATTTTTAAAACGGGGTAGCCTGCGGGGTAGTAACTCATGTCCATAGGTGATTTGTCAACTGGCGGCACTTTGCTTTGTGCACCCGCTATAAAAAAGGTGGCAGTAAAAAATAAAATTGCCAGAATATGTTTCATAGAAAAATAATTTTGCTGCGAAATTAAATGATTTGACACACCGAAATGCTAAGGTTTAAATGGTATTTGTGCCGCTGGTAAAATTATCCATCCAATCAGCCGCCATTTTTTTTACCTCAGGGAAAAAGCGGTTGTAGCATTGTTGCAACGGGATATAGTTTGTTTCAAAAACCCTGAATGCCGTACTGCTGTCTGTAAGGTAAGCGCTCCTGCGTACCAGGCCGGCAAAACTTTTTTCAATCCCAAACTTAAAGCGATAATGATAAAGCCAGTCTTGAGCCTGCATATACGGAAACATTACAGCAAATTTATCGGGCATGTATTGTTTATTTTCAGCAAGGCTTTTATACGTAGCGGCTGCAAACGATTTTAATGCTGCTTCACTTGCAAATTCATTATTGTCGTTTGCTAAAAAATGGTCGTACACTACATCGATACATGGGCCTGCATACAGCCTGTAATAAGGGCGGAAAAATTCTTTCGCTTCTTTAGTAGCTTCATGTGCGTCGGTAAAAGTATCAATGGCTCTGTGCAATGCGATACCCTCTTGTATCCCGGCCGGGTACAAAAATTTACTCTTGCCTTTTACATAATCGCTGATCATATTGCCTGCCAGTATATCATCAGTATTAAAAGAGAGGTATGCATGTGCCAACAGGTTCATGTAGCATTTTTTATTTTATAAAGATAAAATTGTTTGTTGTTGATTCATTTTTGCTGCGGCAGGTTGCCCATTTTCACTTTTTAACTTATCGGCAACATTAATTATTGGTTTTGGTGTAACACTTCAAAAGGCCCTGCCAGCCTGCATTTGCAAAAAAAGAAAGAAACTATTTCAAATAAAAAATTTGCCGTTGGGCATTTTAAGCAACCTGCTAGCCGCCTTTGGCCAATATTTGCTTGCGCTGCAAAACTGCTAAGTATATTTTTGGGCTGAAACAAAAAGCGCCATGAAAGGCGCTATTATAAACAAACTAAAAGTTAAGCCATGAAAAAAACACTCACCATGATAACAGCAGCATTGCTGTTATCAACAAGCATTTTTGCTAACAATGCAAAAAATGTAAATGAAAAAGTTAACAGCGCATTTGCCAAGGACTTTTCAAAAGCAACCGATGTAAACTGGGAAGAAAAAGGGGATTACTATGTAGCCAATTTCAAAATGGGCACTACCAGCATTGTTGCTGCCTATGATACGGAAGGCACACTGCTTGCCGCTTCCCGTACAATCAAACTGGATATGCTGCCATTAGCATTAACACAGGCGCTTAGCGCAGAATACAGCAGCTACCAGTTTGCCAGCGATGTTACAGAGCTTTCGCATGAAGGGTCAACCAGCTATTACCTAACCATTGCCAACGACAAGCATGTGCTTTATTTAAAAGCAAATGCCAATGGAGATATACGGGTAGAAAGCAAAACAAAAAAATAAGCTTAGGCAAGCTTTGTTCTATACAGCAGGGCAGGCATCAGTTGCCTCCCCTGCTGTATATTTTTATTTTTTTACAACCCCTTTTATCCAGTTACCTATAATATCCAACGCTTCCGGCGAAAAGGTTTCTTCTATGGTTGCATACTCGGGCATATCGCATTTATTGCAATGCTGAAACAAATGATTGAGCCCGGGCAATGCCTGTACTTTAAATGTTTTTACCTCCTTTTCAACCATTATTTTCCTGATTGCTTCAAGGTTTGGCACAGCAGCTACCTGTATATCTTTTTCTCCATTAAGCGCCAGCACAGCACATTTTACCTTGCTCAAATAATCTGCAGGGTTGATTTTGATGAAGTAGTTAAACCAGGGCTGTTGCAACTGCTTTACAAATCCACTTACAAATTCAGCCCTCTCCTTTTCATTAGTAACACCTGTGCTCTTTTTTACAGTTTCTTCCGGGGTTTTTGTTTGCCATTTGATAAATACATCCGTAGCTTTTTTTATTGCTATGGCAGTATCCTTTTCTATAATAATTGCTGACAATAAATCACGGTACAATGGTTTATATTGATCCACATCTTCTTTAGATAAACCAGAAGCGGCTGCTACATCTGCACTTTGTTGCTGCATCAAATCAATTATTGGAACACCTGGCCCGGCCAATAACACAATAAATTTTACATCTTTTCTGTTAGATGCCACCATTGGTGCAATCATGCCGCCTTCGCTGTGGCCAATAAGCCCGATGTTATTTACATCCACTTCTTTTCTTGTTTTCAAATAATCAATCCCTGCTTCCACATCATTTGCAAAATCCTGTGTGGTTGATTGCATGAATTTTCCTGTTGTCTGTCCTTTTTCCCTGTCGTCAACCCTCAATACAACTATGCCTTGTTTGGTAAGGTAATCGGCAATTACTGCAAAAGGCTTGTGTTCAAACAAAGTTTCGTCCCTGTCTTGCTGTCCACTGCCTGTAATTAAAATGACTGCCGGGTATTTTTTTAATACTTTGTCCATGGGCCTTGTTAATGTGGCGCCAAATATAATGGAGCCACCGGCATTGCTGTAAGCAATATCTTCTGAAAAATAACCTAATGGCGGCTTGGGTGTTTGTGGGCGTTTTACTTCTTTGACGATTGCATCATCGCCTGTTTTTTTAACAGCAAGCGGCAGCTCCATGCCGCCCTGGTAAAATGTGCCGCCAATACTTTTTTTATCGCTTGCCATTATGCCTTTGTATTGAACGCCCAATGATTTCATAGCTATCGAAACGCTGTCGCCCGTTTGTGTTACGCCAGTGCATTTTAAGCCATAAGCCATTTGCTTTGGGCTGTCCATTGCGCCAACCAATTTGCCTGTGCTGTCTTTTGCAATATGGAATATTATGGGGAGTTCCATATTGTTTATGCTTAATGCGCCTTCCCAATTACCAATAAGGGGTTGGGAAGAAGCCAAGAAAAAGAAAAACAAGAATGATGCAAAAGCAATAATTTTTTTCATGTTTTAAATTGATGAACAAAGATATATCGTATCCCGATAGCTATCGGGATGGGGCGCCAATAAAGTTGATCAGAATTAATGCTGCCCGGTATATAAAAAAAATTACTTTTGCCGCCTAAAATTTTTGTTATGAACAAAGGGCCAGTTTCCCAATACATACAGCACCATTACCGCCATTTTAATGCTGCGGCTTTAATGGATGCAGCCAAAGGCTACGAAACACACTTGACCGAAGGCGGCAAAATGATGGTAACGCTTGCAGGCGCTATGAGCACGGCAGAGCTTGGGTTGAGTTTCGCAGAAATGATACGCCAGGATAAAGTGCATATCATTAGTTGCACGGGCGCTAACCTTGAAGAAGATGTAATGAACCTGGTGGCGCACAGCAAATACAAGCGTGTGCCCAATTACCGTGACCTTACGCCGCAGGATGAATGGGATTTGCTGGAGAACCATTACAACCGTGTAACAGATACCTGCATACCGGAAGAAGAAGCTTTCCGCCGGCTGCAAAAGCATTTGTACAAACAATGGAAAGATGCAGAAGCAAAAGGCGAACGCTATTTTCCGCATGAGTTTTTATACAAAACAGTGTTGAGCGGCGAGCTGGAACAATACTATGAAATTGACCCAAAGGATAGCTGGATTGTGGCTGCTGCTGAAAAAAACATCCCTATTGTTTGCCCCGGTTGGGAAGACAGCACAACAGGCAATATTTTCGCCAGCTATGTTATAAAGAATGAATTAAAAGCAAGCACTGTAAAAAGCGGCATTGAATACATGGTGTGGCTGGCTGATTGGTACAGGAACAATTCTGCAGGAAAAGGCGTTGGCTTTTTCCAGATTGGCGGAGGCATAGCGGGCGATTTCCCAATATGCGTAGTGCCAATGATGTACCAGGATTTGGAATGGCATGATGTGCCTTTCTGGAGTTATTTCTGCCAAATAAGCGACAGCACAACATCATTCGGCAGTTACAGCGGCGCTGTGCCTAATGAGAAAATCACCTGGGGCAAACTGGATATTAATACGCCTAAGTTTATTGTAGAAAGCGATGCTACGATTGTGGCGCCGCTGATATTTGCATGGCTTTTGGGTTGGTAAAAGTTTCAATGAAAATAATTTTGAATAGCTGCCGCCGCAGCTATTTTTTTTTGCCACGGATTAAACAGTTTTTTCTCGCAGTCATGGCATGTACAGCAAACCCCTCTGTATTAATCTGTGGTTCATTTTTGGGTTAACAATACTTTATCATACGATTTTGTTGCTTTTTTCGTTAATAACAATCATACAGGCGAATAAATGCATCAATTATGAAAACTGATACAACCGTACAGGAATTGCTGCTCAACGTTAATTCAAGCTTTTGTAAGAGGGAATGGAGCGAAAAGAAAAACCAGCAGCAAACTTTATCTGACACAGAAAGGCTGAAAACACTTTGCTGGGACGGCATGTTGCCGGAAATACTGCCGGAGATTTGTGTAAAGCAAAACAACAAGCCTCTTATTTTATGGGAAATGATGGGGCTAGACAGTATTCTGCACCTTAAAATGGGCGGCTATAGCGAAAGGCTGAACCCTGTATTTGCCTTGCACCCTTACCTTATTGTGGACAATGCCTGCCGCAATTAATTATCTTTCCATTTCAGCCAGTTTGGCTTTTAACCGTGCAATAGTGTTTTGAGCTTCTATTAGCTGCAATTTCAAGGCATGCACTTCCGGAGACTTCGCCAGCAGCAATGCTTCAGTTTCTTCATAGCTTTTTTGCATCAGCAATATATCGCTGTCCATTTGCTTCATAATCTTTTCTGCGGTTTGCAGTTTTTGGTTCAACTCAAGCTCTTTGGCCATTTTGTTTTGGTGGGTAATAGCCAGCTCTTTCTGGAGTGTTTCCTTCATCAATCTTTCGCTTTCCAAAAAACCGCTGTTGCTTTTCAATTCTTTGCCCTGCTTCTGCAATTTATTCCATTGCAAAAACCAGGCAAGCCCAAAGCCTGCTGAAAAAACCAGTAGTATGTAGATAATGTTGAGCAGCATGTAGCATTAAAAACGCTGCAAAATATTTCATCTGTATGTAAATAGCAGAAAAAAATAATAGTTTTTAAAAATGGTTCAGGCTATTTGCTTCAAACGCTGGCTCGCCTGGCTTTTACGCCGCCTGCTTATCTGCAGCATTTCCCCATTGGTAAGCCTCATGCTTACAGGGGATTCCATTTCTGCCACATGACGCAGGTTGACGATATGCCCCCGGTGAATACGGCAAAAGTTTTGGCCGGGCAGGTTTTCCTGGAACCAATGCAGCACCTTAGCCACCACAAGCGGGCATTCATCGATAAAATATATTTTGCAGTAGTTGCTGCTGGCCTGTATCCGGATGATATTGTCTTCAGCTACCACCCTGGGCCCTTTATTGGTAGGAATTAAAATTTTGTTCATACAATTAAGTTTAACAGCGGGGGCAAGAAAAAAAGGCCTTGTATTTGCCTGTTTTTAAAAAAAGGCAAAACAGGCAGGCGGTTTAATATGATAAAGTTTGCAAAAGCCAGCCTATAATCCAATACTATATTTTGAGTATTTTTTCTTGCCCTGCTGCGTGGCTGTTTAACAAATAATATCACTAAACTTGTACAAACAACTGTCTGGCGCAATGAAACTCTTCCTGTACATGATTGCCTTAGTTCTTTTTTCAATTTGCTTTAAGCCAGTACAGGGGCAAACTAAAACTATTGACAACTTAAAAAAGAATATTGCCGCAGCAAATACTGAAGGCAGGAAATTACAAGCTATATTGCTGTTGTGCGACCAAGGTTATTCCCTCCACCCTGATACGTTGATGGCGTATGCACAGCTTGCATTCAGGATGGCTGTTAAAAACAAAGATGTTCACTCAGAAGGCTGGGCCAGTTTCCACAAAGCATCAGCGCTTACCAATAAGGGGCTGCTCGACTCCGCATTGCATATAGCGGATGAATGGCAAAATATTTTGCAAACAACTTTGAACAACCCTTTGCTGCTTGCCAATTTCCTTAACCAAAAAGGGCGGTGCTACGTAAGAAAAAACCAATACAAGCAGGCAATTGAAATGGGCTATGATGTTGTAAGCATCGCAGAAAAAAACAAAGATGTGCTGCTGCAGGTAAAGGGCAAAACACTAATTGGCTGGGCTTACCTTGAAATGGGGCAGCAAAGAGAAGCAGCAAACTGGCATTTGCAGGCATTGCATACAACCAACGACAGTATGTTGCTGCAGAAATATGCTATTCTGTTTGCCAACCTTGCCACTAATTACAACAACCTCGGCATGCCTGATTCCGCCTTTTATTATATAAAAAAAGGCATTGCTTATGCAAGGAAACACGAAAACCTGTTTGCATTGTCTAATTCACTGGCTATTGCATCATCCATATATGTAAGCGCAGGAAGGCCGAAGGAATCGGAACCATTGCTAAAAGAAGTGGTGGGGATAAGGAAATTAATTGGCGACCCATTTTACACAGCATCCGACCTGGCGCAATTAGGTTATTACTATGCCCACTATGGCCAGCCGGAAAAAGGCGTTGCCGCATGCCTGGAAGGGATAGAACTGGCAAAAAAATACAAGCTTGACACAAAACTCTTTTTTCTATATGGCACGCTGGCAGATAATTACAGGTCCATGGGCAATATTGATGAATATGCAAACACTATGGATAAAATTGTGCGGCTCAAAGATTCTGTGTATGCAAAAAATTCTTCTGACGAACTGGCTGTTTTGAATACCAAGTATGAATTGCAGAAAAAAGAAAACACTATTATACAGCAACGCCTTGACATTGTTAAAAAAACATATTGGATGTATGGCGCAGTGGTATTGATGCTTTTTGGCGTAGTGCTTTGGTACACCAATTATAAAAGCAACAAAAGAAAACAGGAGCAAAAAATGGCAATCGCCCTTATGGAAGAAAAAAGGCTGGCCGAAAAAGCAATACTGGTAGCACAGGAAATTGAACGCAAGCGCATTGCTGCCGACCTGCATGACAATTTAGGCGCTTATGCTGCGGCCATATCTTCTAACGTTGATAATATTACCGCCAGCACAAACGGTATTGGCAACAATGTATATGAGGAACTCAGAAGCAATTCACAATCTATCGTATCGCAACTGAACGATACCATATGGGTGCTGACAAAAGAAAAGCTGGCGCTTACATCCATCAGCGACCGGCTTAAAATTTTTATACAGCGGATAAATAAAAGCTACCCGAATGTGCAGATTGATGTAACAGAAAATATAGAGGCCGACAGAATGCTGGCGCCCATGCAGGCATTCCATTTATTTAAAATTTTGCAGGAAGCCATTATCAATGCACTCAAGCACAGCCACTGCAGCAAAATAACCGTAAGCATACAAAGCGGCTTTGAATGGAAGATAACAATAGAAGACAATGGCAAA
This sequence comes from uncultured Ferruginibacter sp., assembly GCA_964426665.1. Lineage (GTDB taxonomy): Bacteria > Bacteroidota > Bacteroidia > Chitinophagales > Chitinophagaceae > Ferruginibacter. The sequence continues at coordinate 17,717 of CAYRRL010000003.1, forward strand.
GGCTTGGGAGAGAGCGCTGCCGGCAGCACAGGCGGCAACGGGTTGGCCAATATGAAGAACAGGAGCAAGGAAGCTGGATGGTATATTAATTGGGAAAGAAATAATGAAGGCGGCACCAGTGTAAGTATTGGCCCTACTACAAATTAGTTATACGAATTAACTGAAAATAAACGAAATTTACTACAGTGCCATTAACCATCACCCGGGTTTGCAAAACTGGCTGAAAACATGAATATTAATATAGCACTTACAGAAGACAACAGGGTTAACCAAAATACTTTTTTACAAAAGATAAAATCATTCCCTGAGCTTAATTTGCTGTTTACAGCCGGCAATGGCCACGAATGCCTGGAAGAAATGAAAAGGCTGCCGCACCATTTGCTGCCGCAGGTAATTTTTATGGATATAATTAATACTTATCCAGAAGTGAAAAATATCTTG
>CAYRRL010000003.1:18167-21351 GCA_964426665.1 uncultured Ferruginibacter sp.
CCGGAGATGAATGGCATTGAAACAATCAAAATTGCGAAAGCACTATACTCACAAGTACATTTTATTGTGCTTACAGTTTTTGACGACGATGAAAAAATATTTGAAGCTATCCGGGTAGGCGCTTCTGGTTATTTGCTTAAGCATGAGCCTGCAACTACTATCAATGATGCTATTATTAATGTATTGGAATTTGGCGGAGCGCCAATGAGCCCTGCCATTGCAAGAAAAGCAATGAACCTCTTAAGCCGCCTTCCGGTTGCAGCAGCAGAAGACGGGCTAACCCCCATCCCTGATATGGTAACAGTGAGGGAAAAAGAAATACTGCAGCACATGATAAATGGCTGGGATGCCAAACGCATAGCTGTAGAGCTTTCATTGAGCGTGCTTACAGTACGCAAGCATATTGCCAATATTTACACCAAGCTGCACGTAACATCCAAAGCCCAAATAATTTCTTTAGCGCATAAAAATAATTGGGTGTAAACCCCTGCACCGCTGGCACCATTCCCAAAAAGATAGAACAGCAGCAATAACTTATCAACAGACAGCTATTTTTAAAACAATTTTCTTCAGTTGAAGAAATAACATTTGTTTGCTTTGATGAAAAAAAACATGAGCTTTACCATAAACTGCTTACTAAAATTTGATAAAGCATATGAAGCACCTTCAGTTTTTTATTCCGGTACTCTTGTTTGCATCCTGCAGCACAAAGCAAAATGAAAAAAAAATTAACGCTGTACAAAACGAAGGCTGGCAATTAAAAGGTTTTGTAAAAATTGACAGTGTCAACCCTATTTTATACCCTTCGATAAAAGAAAAATTTATTTGCCCGGTTACAAACAAAACAGTTTCATGGAGCGAAAAAAATGTGTTGAACCCGGCTGCGGTAGTGAAAGACGGGAAAGTGCATTTGCTGTACCGTTCGCAGGACAGCGCTATGACATCTCGGCTTGGCATTGCCGTTAGCGATGACGGGCTGCATTTTACTAAAATGCCTGAGCCAGTTTTGTTTCCTGCAAATGACAGCATGAAAAAATATGAATGGGATGGTGGCGTGGAAGACCCAAGATTGGTCGAAAATGAAACAGGCGGGTACATTTTAACTTACACATCCTACGACGGCAAAACAGCAAGGCTTTGCCTGGCAACATCAAAAGATTTAATACATTGGCAAAAACAAGGGCTTGTTTTAAGCAGCGATAAATACAAAGGCATATGGTCTAAGTCGGGCGCAATTGCAGCAGAACAAAAAAATGATAAAATAGTAGCAGTAAAAATAAATGGCAAATACTGGATGTACTTTGGCGATACGGATTTATTTATGGCAACATCAGATGATTTAATTCACTGGAGCGTGGCAGAAAATGAAGAATCAAAAAAAATGATTGAAGTACTGCACCCACGCATGGGCTATTTCGACAGCAGGCTGGTGGAGCCCGGGCCTTATGCTTTGCTAAAGGAAGACGGCATACTCCTGATTTATAATGGCAGCAACGCAGCCAACTTTAATGACAGCGCAATACCAAAATTTACTTACAGCGCAGGGCAGGCATTGTTTGATAAAAACAATCCATTCAAATTAATCAACCGCACTGAAAATTCATTTATCAAACCTGATAAAGAATACGAAAAGGTTGGCGAAGTAAATGAGGTATGCTTTGTGGAGGGCCTTGTTTATTTTAAAGGCAAGTGGTTTTTGTATTATGGCACGGCCGATTCAAAAATTGCAGTGGCGGTGAAAGAATAGTTTTATTCTGGTGCGATAAACTCGCCATTCACAAGCTTATAGTTTTTTCTGCCGATTGTAAGCACCTCGCCTTCTTTCAGCTCTGCCAGGTTTTTTATATCCTGCTCTATCAAATGCACTGAGCCTTTTGTTTTCAGCGCAAGGTTGAGGTAATCAATATTTATATCATTGTTCCTTACGCCGCAAAGTATAACCATCACAGGCTTTTTTAGTTGCCCTATCAGTTCCTTGTCCCTGATAGCAGCCCAGTTATCTGCTATCAGCATGTTGCAGCTTGCCTTTGGGAATTGCCTTTCTGTTGACAATAAAGCTTCTGCCACATTCTCAGGGAAATCGCCACCGGTGCCATTCTGCATTGCTATTTTTATCAACTCTTTTACCTGCTCATAATGGAAGCACTGCTGAAAATAAACACCACCCGTTTTGCCAATCCTCTTTTTTTCATCTGCCCTGTTGTTGCCGTCATTAAAAAAAGCATATTGGTAGCTAAGGCTATTGAGCGAATACAATTGCAGCCACACTAATATTTGTGAAATGTAAGGGTACATACTGCCCGTAACATCGCCAACAACAGCAGCATTTTTCCAGGTGTTCCTTTTTAATACTTCCATTATTGTTGAATCAGGCAATTGGTCTTTATTTGTTTCAGCAGTGTCTATTGTTGCATAAGAATTATCTATTGGTATTTCCTCTGGCAAAGGCTGAAATAAAGTAATGTAGCTGGTGCGCTGGTTCCTGAACTCCTGGTAAGTTCTCTTTGAGATTAAATGCTTTTTGCTGGCCGTTCTGTAATCAAGCACAGGCACAGAGTCAGGCAAAATAAATTTTTTATGCAGGAAAGTTGTATCGCCGATAATATGGGTTATCTGCTTGCCATCAAAATTCATAGACGGGTCGAAATAAGGCACCCTGCCCAACGAATCAGGCTTTTCTTTCTTTTCTGGCTTGATATAAAATGTAACAGGCTCGTTGGCTTCCCTTAGCGATGATTTTTTTATTTTAGGAACCAGTGTTAATATACTCTCTAATTTTTTCCAATCATCTTTTACTGCATCCGCAGTTTGGGCAATACGCCACCGCACCACCACGCCATGAAACATTGGTTGCGCCTTGTCCCTTTCTGTTCCGCCAGTTTGCCTGTAGTAATGCACCCTGCCCACCTGCGATGGATGGATAAAAGGGAAAGCATTATAAAATGCTTTAAGCCTGTTCGCATTTAATTTAATCAGCGATTGCTCAGGCGGGTAATCGGTACAGATAATATCAACAGTTACTTCCCCTGCTTTTCTAAACGCCGCCGTATCGCCAATAATACGGCCAATGGAATATTTGCCAAAGGGCATTATTAGCACCAGTGTTTTTTCTGCGTCATTGTCCCTTGCAACTATGTAGCGCCCAATTCTTATTTGGTTGGCCTGCGGATATGCAGCCTGCATT
>CAYRRL010000004.1:0-20840 GCA_964426665.1 uncultured Ferruginibacter sp.
AATGGATTTATTTGCCAGATGTTATATTTATCATAGACATAAAAAAGACTATCATTTTCTCCCCACCCCATCACTCCATAAGGCGCAGCAAAATCCGGCACATCATTATCATCTTCATACAAAGGCACTTTTATTTTTTCTGTTACATTCCTTGTAATACCTGTTGCTACTTCATAAGTAAAATAATTTTTCTTTTCGGGGTTGTACCAATATACAAATTTGCCTGCAGGCGATGCGCCTGCATTGGCATATAAATTTTTAAACACTGTTTTTCTTTCGCCGGTTTCTGTATTGATAATATAAGCAGTTGATTTATTCCTTCCCTCCCACTGCCCTTCTATTCGGTTGCCTTTGTCGCTTTCAGCAAGCACCCAATCAGCATTGCCTTCATCCACCAGCGTAACTTTTTCTGCATCTTCAGTACCAAGCTGCATTACTTTGTTTTCATCAATATGGTAAACCGCAGTATAGCTTCTTTTTAATTCTGCATCCAAATTTTTCAATTGCTGTGTTTGCAGGTAATCATCTTTATAGTGCCAGATGTCAAGTTTAGCCGTTTCAAAATCAACCAGCGTTGAGTCTTTTGGCGGGCGCACAGGCGCTGTGCCAAAATAAAGCTTGCTGCCGTCTTTGCTGAAAGTATTGATGGCATTTTCACTTACAGAATAACCAAGCTGCATGCCTACAGTGTTTTTATCAGCAACAATAACAGCAGTATCTTGCCCTTTTGCATAATACCAGAGCTTATAAAATTTAGTAAGCGCTTTTTCACTGCTGTCCCTTTCAGATACAAATGCCAGTTGTTTGCCTTCTTCATCAAGTGCAAAACCTTTTGCATCATTAAAGCCTTTCATTACAGTATCCGTTTTCGCAATGGAAAGATTATATAAAAGCACTGCTGCTTTACTATTGCTGTCCTTGCTGTTTTTTGTGGTTTCAAGAAGCAGCACATTTGCTTTTTTGTCAAAATAATATTCGCTTATCAATTTGAAAACAGTTACCCTTGCATCAATTAAATTCCTTAATACTAATTCAGAGCCATCTGAATCTTTTCCACCTGCCGCATCATCCCCATCCGCATCTTCTGCATCTTTTCCTTCTTTAATAATTTGCTTTGCAGCTTTACTTACTATTTCCGATATCTCTTCTTTGGTGATATTTCCTTTAATAGAATCAACAGCAACCTTTATAAGGGAATCAGCCAGTTTCACTAATTCTTTATTCTTCAATTTTGCTGAATCAATTGTTGCTTTCTTTTTTGCAGTATCAGGCAATGGCTTTTCCATTTGGTAAGCAACATAGCCAAACCCTTTTTCCGGGGTTTTATAATTTTTTACCCTTGCAATTTTTACAATGCTGTCTTTTCCCAGTTCAATAATACCTAAAGTATCTTTTGGCAAATCATCCCCTTTTTTCTTTTTTATTTTCGCCTGCCTTGTATCCTGGAACAACGGCTTTATTTTAAACACAAGGTATTTGCTGTCTTCGGTAATGGTTGCATTATAACCTCTGGCTACAGTTTTTTTGTATTTGGTTTGTGGGTTTTGAATCACCAATTCGCCATCGCCTTCTTGAGGGTTCACAGTGTACACAACAAACTGGCCATCGTTGCTTATCATGCGTTCGCCAATGGATTGCCAACTGTCATACACTGTATGACCAAGTGGTTTCTTTTGTGCGGTTGCAATTATGGGAGCAAAAAATGCAAGAAATAAGATTTGTTTTAGCATGTTTTGGGTTTTAATTCATCCCAACCCCTATCCTTAAATAGAGGGGTTGGGATGAGCTTTTAAACTAATACAGATAATGCAAGCATTCTGCTATATATTTTAAAACCTGTTTATTTTATTCCGCTTCGTCAATAAAGCCCCATTCGGTTCTTAATGTTTCTAATTGAGCGCCTTTAAGCTGGGGTTCATTATAATGCCCGGCATTATTTTTTTGCCTGAACGCTTCATACAATGTAACCGCACAGGCAACAGAAATATTCAGCGACCTGATAATGCCCACTTGCGGAATGATAAAATTCCCATCTGCCATCGAAATAATTTCATCGCTTACACCGCTGTGCTCATTGCCAAAAACCAGGGCAACAGGTTCGGTTAAGTTTAGTTCATGCAGGCTTACCGCATCAGCGCTTAAATGAGTAGTATAAATTTTTTTGTAACGCTTCCTTAACTCTTCAAAACATTCATCCGCATTATCATACTGGTGAACGGTTAGCCACTTGGCAGCGCTGGAAGAGCTTCTTGCGCCCCATTTTTTATGCCTTGGTATTTTAGTGTTAAGGATAAAAATATCCTGTATGCCCACTGCATCGCAGGTACGCATAACAGCCGAAATATTATGTGGGTCAAAAACATTTTCAAGCACTACCGTAAGGCCCGGCTGGCGCCTGCTTAATACCAATTCCAGCCTTTCCGTTCTTTCGGGGGTCATATACTTTTTATAAAACTTGCAATAGCCATATGTTTATGGCTGTTACCAAAAGTAAACAATACAACTTATAATAAAAAAGCCGCTTAAGCAAGCGGCACTAAAATGTTTACAGCAAAAAACTATGCCCATAATGAAACAGGGTATTCCCCATCAGCCACTAATTTATCTACGCTTGCCTGCACGCCCGGAGCATCTTCTTTGTAAGTAACGCCAAACCATTGGGCCGAAGTTGGTATAACATCCACTGTTGCCTGGCCGCTTTTTACAGCTTTATCAACAACTAATGGTATAAAAAATTCACTCTTGGGTTCGTTAATGCTTTTATCAAGGAACTCGCCAAAATAATTTTCGCAGTGGCTGATAAAGGAAGGGTGGAAGCCAAAGAAGTTCATGCTTACGCTGGCATTTTCGCTCACTTCATGCAGGCCGCTTTCATCTTCATAAGTAATGATGCCCTTATCGTTTCTGTAAATTTTTGTGCGTTCGTTGATATCTATCAAATTGCCTTTGCCATCTACCTTGCAAACGCCCCGGCTAACGCTTCCGTTTTCGCTTAATGTTTTTTTCAATTCATAACCTATGATGGCGTACCTGTCTGCTGCTACGGCGCCGGTTAAAAAATCATTTGCCTTTACAAAGCCGTCACGCCCATAAAAATCATCCGCATTAATAACAGCGAAAGGCTCATTCACTATGCCTTTGCAGCAAAGCACAGCATGCGCTGTGCCCCATGGTTTTTTCCTTTCCTCAGGAATAACCCTGCTGCCTGTAAACTTTGTGAGCTCCTGAAAAGCATACTCCACTTTTATTTTGCCCTTCAGCTTGTTGCCAAAATTCTCCCTGAACATTTGCTCATGTTCCTGCCTTATCAAAAACACCACTTTGCCAAAGCCGGCACGTATAGCATCAAAAATGGAATACTCCATAATGGTTTCGCCGGCAGGCCCAAAGCCCTGCACCTGTTTCATACTCCCATAGCGGCTGGCCATCCCTGCGGCTAATATTACAAGTGTTGGTTGCATCTTTTTGCTTTTATTGATAATAAAATTTTAAAATTGCCCGGCGAAAATAAAAGCTAAACGCTCAACACACAAATAAAATTGCTGACAAACCGCACCAATATACTTATGCAAACGCTTGGCTGTAAAACAGCGCAGGAAAGAAATACCCGTTTGCAGGTGTTAAGGCTCGATGAATTGCACCCGGTTGTATCCGGCAATAAAATTTTTAAGCTGCGTTATTTTTTGGAAAACGCAGCCAATCAAAGGGTGGTAACTTTTGGGGGCGCTTATTCAAACCATTTGGTTGCCGCTGCATTTGCCTGCAAGGAAAAAGGAATTGATTGCATCGGGATTGTAAGAGGTGAAGAGCCCAAACAATTATCGCATACTTTACAGCAATGCATCGAAAATGGCATGCAGCTTCAATTCATCAGCAGGGATGAATATGATAAAAAAGAAACAGCAGGCTTTCTTGGAGCTTTAAAAAACAAATATGGCGATTGCGTTGTCATCCCCGAAGGCGGCTACGGCATAAAAGGCGCTGAGGGCGCTGCTGAAATTATAGATTGCGTAGGCGAAGATGTTACCCATATTTGTTGTGCTGTTGGCACTGCCACTACTGTTGCAGGCTTATTGCTAAAAGCAAAACCCCATCAAACCATTGTTGCATTCCCTGTTTTGAAAGGGATGAATGATATTGAACAAAGGATTGCTTTTTTGACAGGGAGAAAATACAACCAACAGCAATTGCTTGTTCAAAACAATTATCACTTTGGCGGCTATGCAAAAAAAACAACAGCATTAATTTCGTTTATGAATGACATATACAGCCAATACAGCCTGCCAACTGATTTTGTTTATACGGCTAAAATGCTGTACGGCACAATAGATATGATAGAGAAAGGAATTTTTGAGCCAGGCAGCCGCATTTGCTGCATTCATACCGGCGGCCTGCAGGGCAACCTTTCTTTGCCCGGGGGCACTTTAACTTTTTGAGTAAAATGCAATGCCTTTATATTTGCAGCAATGCTTACTAAACCGCCTGTGCAAAAAATGTTTTTGAAACCGTTGTATATTCTTGGCTGCTTTTTTCTTGCCTGCCCGATGCTAACATTTGCCCAGGATACTTTGCCCCGCCTTTCAGTAAGAGGCATCAACAACAAAGTAATTGTAAGCTGGCGCACAACTTATGGCGCAAGGATTACCAATATCAATATCCAGCGCTCTTATGACAGCCTGAAAAACTTTACAAGCATTGGCTCGGTGCTGGAGCCCAATAACAGGGAAAACGGATTTGTAGATGCAAAACCACCCAAAGCTGATATGTTTTACCGTGTGTTTGTATCTTTTTCCGGCGGCAGCTATACTTTCTCAAAATCGTACAAGCCGTCTGCAGACACCATTGGCTCAATACCCCCATCAATACAAACATACAGCCCCGAAACAGGGGAAACCCCGGGCTTTATTGCCAGCCGTTTTATTTTTACCGGCAGGGACAATAATGTGGTTGTTGATTTGCCGGATGCTGCCACATCGAAGTATTCGGTCAAGTTTTTTGATGAAAATGACAAACCGGTATTTGAGATTAGCAAAATAACTGAGCCGTACCTGATAATTGAAAAAGTAAACTTTACCCGTTCGGGGTGGTTTTATTTTAAACTGTATGAAAACGGGATCATAAAAGAAAAGAACCAATTTTATATTCCCAGGGAAGGCAAATACGGCATACCAGCCGAAGAAATAAAAAGAAGGTTTAGATAAATAAACTGCAAGTATTAAGCAATAAGTATTGAGGCAAACACTTTTTCAAAATTGTTTTTCAATTTTTCTTTCACCTCCTCCATATCCACTTTTCTTCCCAATTCTCTTTCAATAGAAGTTACCTGCTTGTTTACAATGCCACAGGGGATAATATTGTTAAAATAAGAAAGGTTTGTGTTTACATTCAAAGCAAAGCCATGCATAGTAACCCAGCGGCTGCAACGTACGCCCATAGCACAAATCTTTCTTTCTTTGCCGGGGATGGTTGCGTCAACCCACACGCCAGTTTCGCCTTTGCTCCTTTCGCCGGCTATCCCATACTCAGCCAGTGTAAGAATAATTACTTCCTCCAGTTCCCGTAAATAACGGCCAATATCTGTATAAAGCTTTTCCAAATCCAATATTGGGTAGCCTACTATTTGCCCCGGCCCGTGAAAAGTAATATCGCCTCCCCTGTTTGTTTTATAAAATTCGATGCCCTGATGCTGCATGGCATCTTCGCTTATCAATACATTTTCTATATGGCCGCTTTTGCCTAAGGTATATACAGGCGGGTGTTCGCACAACAGGAAATAACTTGTAGTATCCGCTGGCATGTCTTTATGCGCCAAATCATCATCCGGGCATGTGCCCGCAGCAATTTTTTCTTTTTGCATCAGCCAGCTTTTCACTTTCACGTTTTGCTGCAGCAGGTTTTCCTGGTAATCCCAGGTGTCTTTGTAGCGAACCAGCCCTAAATCTTTATATACAACTTCCAGCTTATCCAATGCAATTCGTTTATTTTGCAAAGATATGCTGATTGAATAATGATGGTATAATATTGAATATTGGCAGGCATCTGATTTTTTGGATTTTTACTTTTTACCTATGACTGAAGAAGAACTAAACGAAAACGAAGCGGCTGAAAACGAAGCATCAGAAGGCGAGGGCCTTTATGAAAAACTTGTGATAGAAATAAGCAAGGGGCAGGAGCCTTTGCGTATTGACAAGTTTTTGATGGCAAGGATTGAAGGCGCCACACGCAACAAAATACAGCAAGGCATTGATACTGGCCTTGTGCTGGTAAATGATTGCCCTGTGAAGCCAAACTACAAAGTAAAACCATTCGATAAGATAACGGTATACGATATCAAGGACCCTGACAATACTGATATCATACCGCAGCAAATGCCGCTGAATATTGTGTACGAGGATGATGATATAATAATTATAGACAAGCCTGCAGGCATGGTGGTGCACCCCGGCAGCGGCAACCCCAATGGCACATTGCTCAATGGCATAGCGTGGTACCTGCTGCAGCAAAACCCTGACATACAGGAAAGCGAATTGCCCCGCTTTGGCATGGTGCACCGCATTGACAAAAACACAAGCGGGCTTATTGTTTTGGCAAAAACAAGAAAGGCAATGAACGACCTTGCCAAACAATTTTTCAACCATACAGTGCACCGGCGCTACATAGCTTTGGTGTGGGGCGATTTTGAAAACGAACAGGGCACCATTACCGGCCATGTGGGCAGGCACCAGCGATTCAGGAAACTATTTACTACATACCCTGATGGCGAGCATGGCAAAGAAGCTATTACGCACTATAAAGTGCTGGAGCGTTTTAATTATGTAACATTGGTTGAGTGCAGGCTTGAAACAGGCCGTACCCATCAGATACGTGTGCATATGCAATATATTGGCCACCCATTGTTTAATGATGATTTTTATGGCGGCGACAAAATTGTGAAAGGCACTGTATTCACCAAATACAAACAATTTGTAGATAATTGCTTTGCTATTTGCCCACGGCAGGCATTGCATGCAAAAGAGCTTGGCTTTATACACCCAACCACCAGAAAGCAAATGCATTTTGAAAGCGAATTGCCGAATGACATACAACAGGTAATTGACAAGTGGAGGAATTACAGCAAAAGCAGGAATGACATTTCGTAAAAGTTTGCGCTTTAAAAAGCAAAGGCCTGAATCAAAAAAGCCCCCAACAGGCTGGGGGCAATTTTTGCTGTATACTTATTGAAATCCTGGCTAAACTATTCGCTTAATATGGCTTTCACAATCCTGTTCTCTTCATTGAATAAGCTGATGTGGCAAATATTTTTTGAAATAAGGGGCACATCACATGAAATACTATTAAAGCCCTGTTGCAATTGCACTTGTTTCTTCATTATTACCCTTCCTGCTGCATCTACCGCCATTACATTCAACGGCTGGTTTTTAGAAGCAGTAACGGAAAGCTTTATGCCAGAAGGCGATGCAGTGGCATTCCCGAGTGTGAAAGCCTTCAGGTTGCCCATGTTTACCTGTATTACCCTGCTGTAAGTTCTTGAATTATCATTGTCCACCATTTTAAGCCTGTAGTAATTAATACCGCTTAATGGCAATTCATCTGCAGCCGTATACATTTGCTGGCGGCCATTATTGGCTGCTGCTACTTCGGCAATTTTTGTAAACTCCCTTCCATTGGCGCTTCTCTCCACTTCATAATGGTTGGTATTTGTTTCTTCTGCAACCCATTTTAAGTCAACTTTGTTGTTATTTTTATTTCCTGCAAAGCTGAGTAGTTTTACAGGGAGGATATTTGATACTATTACGCTTAAAGTATCCCTGCTTGAGTTGCCCCTGCTGTCAACCACCCTCAACTCAAACCTGTAAGTACCCACCACCAGGTTTGACACTTTAGTGCTGGCGCTGGCTGGCGAATTTATAGTGCCTGATGCCGGGCCAGACACTTTTGCCCATGTAAAACCTGTAATAGTGCTTCCTGTACCCAAGCCATTCAGCCTTACCGTATCCGCAGGCAGGTACACATATTTATCAGACCCTGCATCAGCCAGAGGCAATGTATCTATTACGCCTATTTTTATTAATACTTTAGAGGTAAACGGTTTTAGTGTAATGGTGCCATTGTAAATAGTGCTGTCAACACCGGCATACTTGCTGCCTAGTGAAATTGTTTTATCCACATTAGTAGCATTGTATTCAAGGCGTACCTGGCTTTGAACTGTATTAACTGTTGCAGTTACTTCATAAAATTCTATATCATCAATATAAGTCGTTCCGGAATTTTGTTCCACTTCAATTACAAAATTCCCTCCAGCAGCGGCTGTGGGGGCATTGAACAAAAACTCATGAGCCATTTTTGTAGTGCCAAATGCACGGGATTGTGTGGCAATAAGCGCTGTATATGGCGATGCTGTCATTCTGATATACGCTCTTACAATACCATTAACAGTGGTGCCAAGTGTTTTAAAACGTAATAAATATTTTTTTGCGTTGCTTACAGCGCCAATTGAACTGTGAATAAAACTATAGCGGTTGGGTGTAGGCGAAGCGAAATCAATCCTGATGCTGCCGGTACCGGTAAGCTTGCTTGTATTGTCCCAGGAAGCTGTAGTGCCAGCGCCATATAATGTAACGCCAGAAATATTGGTATTGAATTGCGAATTAGAAAACAGGTTAGCCGTAACTGTACTGTTAACGGTGTATTCCTGAATTTTTGGCGCAGGTTTTCTGCTTGCACCATCATGGCCTGTAAACGACTTCCATGACACCAGGGAAAATGGCGATGTTGGCATTAAAGCCCCGCCTTCAGTGCTATAAAATTCAGTTCGTATGCTTGCATCGCTCAGTGAATTATAATAATTGCTGTCAATTACCCCAAGGCTGGCGAGGTTAGCCTGATAAGTTGTAGCCACAGGCGTGTTAAGCCCGCCGTTGGTATAATAAATATTCCGTTGTGTATTGTCAAGCGGAAAAGATACATTGTTTTTAATATTGAGATTTGAAATGCCACCCCATGCCCAACGCATAAAGCTGATATCATTGAGATTGTTGTAAAATGTATTGTCCCTGATGGTGATGTTGGATGGGTTGTTACAATGCACCCCATTTTTAGAACTGTTAAATACTGTGTTGCTTTGTACTATAACATTCATAGTCCGTCCATCAAGATAAATTCCGGAACAATAAGCCAATTGTGAATTAGTCCCGGCAGGAGCGCCAATTCCGTTCATGACAATATTGTTTCTTATTATACGGTTGGTATAAGTTGGGCCCGGGCTTGCAGTAGTTCCTGATGCGTATGTATATATTCCTCCCTGGTCGTGCAGCTTGCTACAGAAATAGTTAACCACGTTTTTTTGGAGTATAACATCATTCCCATTAAAATATATTCCAGCCATGCCAACAGTATCAACAACATTATTTTCTACAAGCAGTGAATTAGCAACCAATGTAAATATGCCTACATAATCGGAAGCATCATAGAATGAGCCCATCCCGGCTATTTGGCCACAATTTTTAACACGGCAGTTTCTTACAGTTACATTGTTTCTTGAACGGCATGTTGCCTGTATTGAATTGGAAAGGCAATTATTTGCCTGCACATTTTCAATAAGCACATCATTGCTATTAAAAATATGCACAGCCCTTGATCCCATGTTCCTGAAGTCGCAATTCTTAATTGTAATATACCCTCCATAATAAGAGAATACGGCACTTAAGTTGCCTCCTTCAAAATCTATTTCGGCAATACTTATATATGTTCTGCCACCAAGGTTCATCAATGTATCCACTATGCTCGCCTGCACATTGTAACTACCAGGAGCATTGGTGCCAAAATAAACATTCAATGTTTTGCCAATAGTGTCAAGATACCATTCGCCCATCTGGTCAAGCGTACGGATGTCATCCTGGATAAAATAACCAAAGTCAGCACGTGCTGTGTTGAAAACAGGTGTATTGCCAACATTCGCATTGGGCGCCATCCGGAAATTGAATGTAGTGCCTGAATGAGAAGTTATTATTGCTCTTTCTAATATCGATGGGTTTTTCCTTACTACAATTTCAGCGCCGGTCCAGTTAACAACCGATGTCATTTCGTTATCTGTTATAGAACTGGTGCTGGAAGAAGACTCATAAGTTAAATACCCGCCATTTGCATCCGTCACGTTTGGGTATCTTCCTATTTGTTGCGGGCGCCCGTTTATCAGCACCATGTTAAGATTGCTCTTGGCAGGCAATGCTGCCTTGTATATACCTGGGCTTGCCAGTACCCAAGTTGACAGTGTAACCAGCCCTGTTATTAAAGGCCTGTTGCCGGTGCCATAGGCTGAAAAATTCAGGTTGTTTCTGTTGGCAATTAAGCTGCCAAAAAACACATCGCCCCTTTTAAGAAGGATACTGTCGTTTGCAGCAAAAGTGAATGAGTTTACTTTGGCTAAACTCTTCCATGCTGTTGCTGGTGAAGTACCGGCAGCAGCATCATTGCCAGTGGCAGATACATAATAATTAGTTGCGTTTACAGAAAGCGCAGCCGCAATAATGCTTAACAGGAGTAGGATACGTTTCATAGTGTACAGGATTTAGGACTTCAGTATTTGTTTTCAAAAAAAGCAAAGGGCACACAGTACGGAATAAATTCCGGGCTAACCATTGCTGTAAGGCAATGATCAATAACTAATGAAGGTTGCTGTTATGCAGCCTTGCACTTCTCCATAATACGGGATACTTTCAGCAATGTGAGCAATGCCATCAATGCTTGCTGGGCGCTGTTTTTTGTGGAGGGTGTTTTCATAGTTTCCAAAATTTATCAGGTACAGTATATGCTTACGCTTTTATGTGACAACCTGGAAACCTGTTGAAAGAAGCTGGCTGTTTTGCTGCGGTTTCATTTCACAGGGATTCAGGCTTACGGATTAATCTTCAATTCTGGGCGCTTATTATTTTGCTAAAATTATGCCAAACATAAAACATCCATCTGCTTTTTACTGTAATTGAAAATGAAACAGGAAAACATTCAGGGGCAGAAAATAAAACTGCTATTGCAGTGAAGCAATAAAATGGTTTTCATAGTTTCCAAATGCAAGTACGGTAATAAAGGGTTGCAGGCTACTCCCACGAATACAGCCATACGGATAGATAAACAACACTAAACAATTGCGATTATTGCATGGCGGGTTTGTTTTTTTATGAAATTGGGTACTTGTGCCCAGCCCACCCGTAAAAACACGAATGCCCAATCGTAATTTCTCCATACTGCATAGTTGATTTACGCCATTGAGTAAAGAAAATCTTTTAACATTGCAACATCAGCATTAACCTTTATGCTTTTCTTTTCTGCATTTACCTGCGATGCAACAGAAGGAGGCAATGGGATGGCTTCCCCGGTAACAGGCTCCACTACATCATAAAATTTTACGGGGTGGGCAGTTTCCAGTACAATGCCCTTTTGATTTGGGTTGCTTTGCAAATAACGCTGCAAGGCTAAATAGCCAACAGCACCATGAGGGTCGAGCAAATATTTCTCTTTTTGATAAACTGATTTAATAGTTGCCCTTGTTTCATCATCGTTTATGCTTACGCTGCTTAATACCTTTTCCAGGTTCACAAATTCATTATTGAATATTTCCAATATCCTTACAAAATTGCTTGGGTTGCCAACATCCATTGCATTAGATATGGTTGCAACAGCCTTTTTTGGTTCATATTGTTGCGTTTGCATAAATGCAGGCACTACATCATTAGCATTGCAGGCAGCAACAAAGTGTTTTACAGGCAAGCCGCTTATATGTGCCAATATGCCTGCACAAATATTACCAAAGTTGCCGCTGGGCACACATATAACAGGAGGATTTGTTTTTTCTGCCCATTGCTGATAAGCAAAGAAATAGTAAAACTGCTGCGGCAACCATCTTGCTACATTGATGGAGTTGGCAGAAGTAAGAAAAATTTGTTTGGTAAGTTCTTCATCAGCAAAAGCCTGCTTTACCATTTGCTGGCAATCATCAAAAGTGCCGTTCACTTCAAGCGCATGGATGTTTTTGCCAAGTGTTGTCAATTGTTTTTCCTGAACGGAACTTACCTTGCCAGATGGGTAAAGAATAACTACATCCACTCCTTCCACATTATAAAAACCGTTGGCAACTGCGCCGCCGGTATCGCCTGATGTTGCAACTAATACTGTTACCTTCTTATCCCCGCCCCTGACAAAATAGCCAAGGCAGCGGCTCATGAACCTTGCGCCAGTGTCTTTAAAAGCCAGTGTTGGCCCATGGTATAATTCAAGCGAAGAAATTTGTTCGTTGATTTTTACAAGAGGGATATCAAAGTTTACAGTTTCGCCAACTATCCTTTGTAATTCATTTTTGGGAATAGCCTCGCCAACATAAGGCGCAATCACACGATAAGCAATTTCTTCTTTCGAAAAATTATTAATGCCCCTAATTAACTCTTCAGGAAGCGTGGGGATAGTTTCAGGAAAATACAAACCCTTATCAGGCGCTTGCCCTTTAATAGTTGCTTCTTTAAAATTTACAATAGGTGAATTATGGTTGGTACTGTAGTATTTCATTTTCTTGGTTGCACAAATTATTACGAGTTACACGAATTTATTTTTTGCTTACGGACGGCAGGCAAGTTTCCTATTCCTCATTTATTATTTTACATCCTTTCACATTTATAGTTGTAACATAAGAATGGTATTCCAATCCTACTCTCTCATATACAATGTTCATTTCTTTTTGAACTGCATTGGCTGTTGATTTATCTTTGCTCAGCATAAATAGCGATGGCCCTGAGCCGGAAATGCCGCCGCCCAATGCCCCAACTGCCTTGCATCTTTGCTTTACCTCGTCAAAGCCGGGGATTAAAATGCTTCTCACCGGCTCTATGATTACGTCTTCTAATGAACGCCCTATCAAATCAAGGTCATAGCTCATAAAGCCTGCCACAAGCCCGGCGATGTTGCCCCACTGTTTAATAGCATCTTTTAATAAAACTTCTTTGCGTAAAATTTGCCTGGCATCTTTTGTCTTTACTTCTATCTGCGGATGCACTACTGTTACATATAATGATGGTGCTGGTATTGCAATTATGTCCAGAGGGAAAATACTTCTTATCAACGTAACACCGCCATAAATGCAAGGCGCTATATTGTCTGCATGCTTTACGCCTGTTGCCACTTTTTCCCCAAACATGGCAAACCGCACCAAATCTTCGTTGCTGTAAATATTGCCAAGCAAATGGTTGGCTGCCACTACAGCGCCTGCGGCGCTTGCAGCACTTGAACCAATGCCACTGCCCGGTTTTATTTTTTTATGGATAATTACTTCAAATCCAATATTCTTATCCAATTCATTAATCATTTCAATCAATGGAGCGCCTGCAGTGTTTTGTGCCGGGTCACTGGGTAACGGATAACCATCTGCACTGTGGATAATAACCTTTTTTTCATCCAGCAGCCTTACTTCCATCAAATCATTCGGCTCATTCAGGCATAAACCAAGTATATCGAAACCGCATACAAGGTTAGCTACCGTTCCCGGTGCATGAACTTTAATAATATCGTTTATCTTATAACTCATCTCAAACTCTTGATGCCCTTATAATATCTGCAAACACACCCGACGCAGTAACGTCAGCCCCTGCCCCGGCGCCTTTTACTACCAATGGCTGGTCAACATAGCGCTCCGTATTAAACAACACAATATTATCCTTTCCATATAAATGATAGAAATCATGCTGCGGATTGATATGCTGCAAACCAACAGAAGCTTTGCCAGGGCCATCGCCATTGGAGGAATAGCTGGCTACAAACTTCAATTTATTGCCTGCTTCGGCTGCCTCATCATATAATTTCTTAAAATGCGCCTCATGCTTTTCCATTGATTTATAAAAATCTTCCACGCTCCCTTCCATACATTCAGCAGGCATAAAGCTATTGTTGGCAATATCATCCATTTCAAATTGTTCGCCGGCTTCCCTAGCCAGTATCATTATTTTACGCATTACGTCTTTGCCGCTCAAATCGAGCCGTGGGTCTGGTTCTGTATAGCCTTCGTCCTGTGCTTGTTTTACAACAGAAGCAAAAGTTTTTTTGCCATCATAATTATTAAATACAAAATTGAGCGTGCCGCTTAACACAGCCTCCATCTTTTTAATTGAATCGCCGCTATGCAACAAATCATTTAATGTAGAGATGATTGGCAAGCTTGCCCCCACATTGGTTTCAAATAAAAACTGTGCATTGTATTCGCCGGCAAGGCGCTTGAGCTTTTTATAATATTCGTACGAAGATGAACAGGCGGCTTTATTGCAAGCAACTACCGCAATGCTTTTTTCCAGCAGCTTATCATACATTGCAGCAACACTTTCGTTGGCAGTCACATCAGCGAAAACGGTATTGCGTAAATTTTTTGTGCGAATGGTTTCAATGAATTTATTCATGTCAAGCGCTTCCCCTGCATCCAGCAACCCGTTCCATTTGCTCAAATCAATGCCCTGGTCATTCACCAGCATTTTTTTGCTATTGGCCAGGCCAACCACATTTAGTTTGAGCCGCATGTTCTGCTGAAGGTATGGTTGCTGTTTTTTTATTTGTGCCATCAATTTACCGCCTACATTGCCAACGCCGGCAATGAAAACATTCACTTCTTTATATACCGTTTCAAAAAACTCCTCATGCAGTACATTGATGGCTTTCCTTACATCGTGCACAGAAATAACCGCAGTAATATTCCTTTCGGATGAGCCCTGTGCAATAGCACGGATGTTCACCCCATTTCTTCCCAATGCGCCAAACATTTTGCCGCTGATGCCTGTGTGGTTTTTCATATTGTCGCCTACCAACGCAATTACAGCCAAATCCTGCTCCACAATTAACGGGTCAACCTTTTTTGTTTCAATTTCATAAGCAAAAGCTTCATCCACCGCTTTCTTGGCTGCACCGGCAAATGCGCCATCAATGCCCACACTGATAGAATGTTCGGATGAACTCTGAGTAATCATAATGACATTGATTTGCTTTGAAGCCAATGCTTCAAACAACCTTTTTGAAAAACCCGGTATACCTACCATGCCGCTGCCTTCAAGGCTAAGCAAAGAAATATTGTTGATGCTTGAAATACCGCTGATGCTATTGCCGTTTACTGCCGAGTCTTTTTGTATCACAGTGCCGTAATCGTTCGGGGCAAATGTGTTTTTAATCCATGTAGGTATGCCTTTGCTTCTCACAGGCTGTATTGTTGGCGGGTAAATTACTTTGGCGCCAAAGTGAGACAGTTCCATAGCTTCCTGGTAAGAAATCTGCGGAATGATTTTTACGCTGCTTACAAGCCTTGGGTCTGCTGTCATCATGCCGGATACGTCTGTCCATATCTCTAACAGCTTTGCATTTAAGCCTGCGGCCAGTATTGCCCCAGTGTAATCAGAACCGCCGCGGCCCAGCGTTGTATTAATACCATTGGCATCGCTGGCAATAAAGCCCGGCATCATAAACAACGATGCATCAGTTGAAGAAAAATAATCTGCAATCTTTTTATTGGTAACAGCAAAATCAACAGCCGCCGAGCCAAAGTTTGAATTAGTAATAATCAATTCCCTTGAATCTTTCCAGGTGCACCCGCCAATTTCTGCCTGCAATTTGGCAGCTATAATTTGTGAAGACATTAATTCGCCATAGCTCACTACCCTGTCTTTTGTCCTTTCAGATAATTCCCTCAATAAAAAAATGCCATTGCAGATATCTTCTATTTCATTGCACAATGTTTTTATATGGCTGAGGATGCTGCTCTGTTGCGTAAGCGGTATTAATTCTTTAATTGTTTGCAGGTGGCGCTGCTCTGCTTCCTGCAATTTTTCTTTGTATGCCTCATTGCTTTCTGAGGCCAGTTTGCAGCATTGCAGCAATAAATCCGTTATGCCTCCAAGCGCCGAAACAATAACAACTGTTTTATCTTCTTTAATTTTTTCTTTTACAATGGCGGTTACTTTGCTGATGTTCTCTGCATTTTTTACTGAACTGCCGCCAAATTTTAAAACCTGCATAATTATTTATGATGTATGATTTGTGATGTATGATTTCTGTTATGTGATAGCCGGAGCCCAAATGGTGATATGGAATGTGCAACCCTCAAGGGGTTGTGATAGTGGCAGTAATTGTAGTGGAGGCAAAGGGTATTGCCTGCACAAATTTGTATGAAATAATAACTGGTTTCACTTTTGGCCACTTTTTTGGAGTGGCTAAAGTAACGAATTATTTTAAAACCAAGACAGCAAGTCTAAAATATTTGAAGTAATTCTGTAATTTCGTTCGATTGCTGCCAATAGTATCACTATTTTATTAAAATTTATTAAAGATGGACCATCAGTCAGTAAGGGGCTTGCAGCAGTTTAAGAATTTAGTAGGCACCAAATTCCAGTTGTACAACAGCCTCTTTACATCGCTCCCCTTTCACCGTATCGAAAAAACCGGGATACTGCTTTCGCTATTGCTTAATAATTGCGAAGAGGGCTATAAGAAAAAACTAAACCCCAAAGAGATTATTGAAGAATTTTTCAGCAAGCATACCAATTACCAGTCTGCGCAGGAAAGGCTAGACCTTTTGTTCCGTTTTATACAATATATAGAAAGGCAGGTGGTATTATTTGATGCGCTGGAGGATGCCTCTTTCCGTGAGGTGAATGATTTTTCAGGCGTGGGTACTTTAAAAAACCTTGAAAGCGAAGTGCTGAAAGATAATAAACAGGATGCATTAAAAGAAAAGCTGCATGGCTTTGCTATACGGTTAGTGCTAACGGCACACCCCACCCAGTTTTACCCGGGCGCTGTTTTAGGCATTATAAACGATTTATCGAATGCCCTTGCCGACAACAATACGGTGCAAATAAATATGTACCTGCAGCAGCTCGGCAAAACACCGTTCTTTAAAAAACAAAAGCCAACGCCTTATGACGAAGCAATGAACCTCATCTGGTACCTCGAAAACGTTTTTTACCCGGCGGCAGGGAGGATTATTTCATTTTTAAAAAACCAGTTTGCAGAAGCAATTGATGACAACCACCCGGTAATCAATATGGGCTTTTGGCCCGGCGGCGACAGGGACGGCAACCCTTTTGTAAATGCAGAAACAACTTTGAAAGTAGCTGATGCATTGCGTGGCGGCATTATCAAAAGTTACTACATGGAAATCCGCCGCATTAAACGCAGGCTCACTTTTGAAGGCGTGGATACAATTTTGAACGATTTAGAAAGGGATTTATACAACAACATATTTATCCCAGGCAAGCGCACACAAATAACAAAACAAGGCATACTGGATTCGCTTAATAAAATAAGGGAGATAATAATTTACAAGCACAACAACCTTTTCCTTCACCTAATTGATAACCTCATCAATAAAGTAAACATTTTTGGGTTGCACTTTGCTTCGCTTGATATAAGGCAGGAAAGCGGCACACACAGCGAGGTGCTGGAACTGATTTCAGAAACTACTGGCGCATTGCCATCCACTTATGCTTCGCTTGGCAATGAAGAAAAAATTGAACTGCTTACAAATATTTCTGTAACGCTTGAAGAGCTAAGAACCGACAATGCTGTGTATGCAGACACGCTGGCATCTGTAAAAGCAATAAAAGCCATACAGGGCTTTAATGGCGAGGCAGGCTGCAACCGCTATATCATAAGCCAATGCAACAGCGCTTTGAATGTGCTGGAAGTGTATGGGCTTTTCCTTCTCGGCGGCTGGCAAAAAGAAGAACTAACAGTTGATATTGTGCCGCTGTTTGAAACAATTGACGATTTGCAAAACGCAAATGATATAATGAAGCAACTGTACAGCAATAAAACCTATGCTGCACACTTAGGCAGAAGAGGCAACAAACAAACCATCATGCTTGGCTTTAGCGATGGCACCAAAGACGGCGGCTACCTGATGGCCAACTGGAGTATTTACAAAGCCAAAGAAGAACTCACTGCTATTTCAAGGCAATATAATATAGAGGTGGTGTTTTTTGATGGCCGTGGCGGCCCGCCGTCAAGGGGCGGCGGCAAAACGCATAAGTTTTATGCTTCGATGGGGCAAAATATTTCCAACAAAGAAATACAACTGACAGTGCAGGGGCAAACAGTAAGCTCCAACTTCGGCACTATTGATGCAGCACAATACAATATTGAGCAATTGCTGAATGCAGGCATATCAAACGACTTGTTCAACCACCGCAGCATTACATTAGAAGAAGATGAAGAAAAATTATTGCAGGGACTGGCAGATGCCAGCTATTCAAAATACACATCGCTTAAAACGCACCCCTACTTTGCCGATTATTTGTCGCAAATAAGCCCGCTGAAGTTTTATGCTGAAACCAACATTGGCAGCCGGCCAGCCAAACGCAGCAATAACAACCGCCTTAGTTTAAAAGACCTCCGTGCCATCCCTTACGTGGGCGCATGGGCACAAATGAAACAGAATGTTACCGGTTATTTTGGCGTAGGCTCAGCCTTAAAACATATAGAAGAGGAAGGAAAATTCGAAGCAGTAAAAAAACTTTATCACTCATCGCTGTTCTTTAAAACATTGCTTGACAATTGTGAGATGGCAATGAAGAAAAGCTTTTTCCCCTTAACAGCCTTTGTGGCCAACGACGAAAAGTATGGTGAAATATGGAATATGATACATGAAGAATACCTGCTTACCAAGCAATACATTTTAAAATTATCAGGCAAGGCAGAACTGATGGACGACTACCCTATTGACCAGATATCTATAGGCATGAGGGAAAGGATTGTAATGCCGCTGCTTACAATACAACAATACGCTTTGATTAATATCAGGGAAATAGAAGACAATATAGTTGAATCGCCTGTGAAGGAAACTTATCAAAAACTCATAATGCGCTCATCATTTGGCATTATTAACGCCGGGAGGAACTCTGCGTAGGTTAAATGAAAATAGCCCCCAACTGTTTTTGGAGGCTTGCATTTTCAATAGGCTAAAAGGCTTCGGGGTTCAAGAGGCAGAAACAATAATGCCCTGCCGGAATATAGTTAACACTGTATTTAGTGATTTATATAACAAATGTAGTTGCCGTACACACGAAAAGCACTTATATTTGATAACTGCAATAAAAAAGGAATAAGTGCGTATGTTTTGGCAATAACTGCAACTATCCGTTAGCCGGTTCCAGCCTTTTTTAATGCGTTTTTTATAAACCCCTTTATTCTGTCTTGCACCAATGAGGCGCCTATACCTTTTTTTGCTAGCTTTTATTGCCCTGCCCAGCCTTTGCGCCCAGCAAAAAGAGTTTGTGTTTAAAAATTTTACCCAGGAAGAAGGCCTGCCCAGCAATGAAACATATTATGTATTTGAAGATTCCAGGCATTATATGTGGGTTGCTACCGATTTAGGCGTAGTTAGGTACAATGGCAACAAATTTGAGCAATTCAACCTGCCGGATAATGTTGTTTTCCAGATAAGGGAAGACAGCAAAGGCCGGGTTTGGTTTTTCAGCCACAAAGCCCTGCTTGCTTATTTTGAAAATGAAAAGATGCATTTGTACAAATACAACCAAAACATTGCAAAGCGGATAGAGAAAATAAATATCGTAGACGCATATGTAGACGAAAACGATAATGTCTCCCTTGTTTCCATTCTTGATTCCAGCTATACAATCAGCGCAGGCGGTTTAATCTCGGCGGTTAAAACCATACAAAGCAGCACAAAAAAATCCACATTTGAAATAAGCATTACAAAGGAGAAGGCATGCTTTACAAGGATGCCCCAACGTTTCCCCTTTGATGCAGATTCAATTTCCATAATTGTAAACTGGCAGTCCGGAAAAGTGAAATATGATATACCTGTTTCTTATAAAGGGTTTTCCCATTTCGGCGGCGTTATGTCAACAGAGGGCGATATATATTTTTTTTTCAGCAAAATTATTGTAAAACTTTCTAAAGATGGCTCTTATAAAATTGCAAAGGCTCAAAATAAGATACTGGCCCTGAAGATGTGGGGCAATAATATTTGGGTGGGCATGTTCAAAACCGGCGCAATTTTATTGAATGGCAAAACGCTTCATTCAGTTGATGAAAGTGTTTTAACCGGCAAAAGCGTTACAAGCATAAACTCAGATTATGAAAACGGCCTTTGGTTTTCAACGCTTGAAAATGGCGTGTACTATGTAAAAAATACAAACATTTTGCATATTGGCAGCGAAGACAAAACAAATGTTTATGTGTCACGCATGGCAAAATTAAATGACAGCGTTTTAGTTTTTGCAAAAACAAACGGGTTGTATGTATATGCCAATGGGATATCAAAATTTATGCTGCCGCTTCCAAATATCACCACATTTGATATGTTTGCTGACAACACAAAAACTTTTTTTTATTTTGGCTCAACTCCTTATATCACAGAGATAAAAAAAGTAAATACGCCTTACTTTAATTGCTTGTACAGCCTTGTTTCCCCGTCAGAAACAGTCCGCCTTAACAGGGATTCCTTTATTACAAACTCGCCATTTGGCCTGATATTGTTCAAAAGCTCTTATACATCGGGGGCGCTGCCCAATTTAACATACGATAAAGGGTACGGCACCCAGAATAGTTTCTTTTTCCATAAACCTGCCCAGCCGTACCTGGACGAAAAAAGGAATTTATGGGCTGCTGCCAATGACGGGCTGTTTAAAAACAGCAAAACCTATGACACGATGATGCGGTTTTTGCCCGGCTCTGCACTATTGGCAAATGGTGTTACCTGCATACGCCAAATGGAAAAAGAATATTTAGCCATTGGGGTAAGGTCGCATGGGGTTGCTCTATTGAAGGACACAACAATTATCTGCAATATAACCGAGAACGAA
>CAYRRL010000005.1:0-20671 GCA_964426665.1 uncultured Ferruginibacter sp.
CAAAAGGAGGAGGGCGAGCAGGGAGATTACTTTTTGCTAAAAGCTTTTTACTATTTTTTTATAAGTCTTTTACAGCTTCTTTAAACTGGTTCCCCCTGTCTTCGTAATTTTTAAACAAGTCAAAGCTTGCGCAGGCAGGGCTTAGCAATACCACATCGCCTTTTGTTGCAAAATGAAATGCAGCCTGCACTGCTTCTTCTGCCGAAGCAGTATTTACCATCAAGGACACCACTGAGCCAAACGCTTCATGTATTTTCCTGTTATCGGTGCCCATGCACACAATAGCTTTCACTTTTTCTTTTACCAGGCCCATCAATATTGAATAATCATTCCCTTTGTCCACGCCGCCTAATATTAATATTGTGGGTTTCACCATGCTTTCCAAAGCGAACCAGGTGCTGTTTACATTAGTAGCCTTGCTGTCGTTTATATATTCCACGCCACGGATGGTGGCAACAGGTTCCATCCTGTGCTCCAGGCTCTGGAAGGTTTGTAATGATTCCCTCACATGTTCCTTTTTAATATCAACTGCAACCGAAGCGGCGCCTGCAGCCATGCTGTTGTACTGATTGTGTTTTCCTTTTAATGCAAAATCATTTATGCTCATCTGCATCTCTTCTCCTTTCCATTTTAAGTGCATTTCTGCATTGCTGATGTAAGCGCCCTGTGGCAGTTGTTTACTCATAGTGATTGGGTATAGCTTTGATTTAATGGGATACCTGTTAATATTGTCTCTTGTTATTTCATCATCCAGACAATAAATGAAAACATCATCTTCCGTCTGGTTCATTGTTATGCGGAACTTGCTGTCAACATAATTCTGCATTTTGTACTCGTACCTGTCTAAATGGTCTTCGGTAATGTTAGTAAGTACTGCTACATCCGGCCTGAAATCCTTTATATCGTCTAACTGAAAAGAACTTATTTCCACCACATACAATGCTTTGGGTTCTAGCGCTACCTGCCTTGCAAACGAATAGCCAATATTGCCTACCATTGCACAATCAGCGCCACCGTTTTTGCAAATGTGGTAAGTAAGCGAAGTGGTGGTGGTTTTACCATTCGTGCCTGTAATAGCAATGATTTTGCTGTTTCCTTTGTAGCGGTAGGCCAGCTCAATCTCACTAATAACAGGCAGCCCTTTCTTCCTGATTTTTTTTACGAGTTCATTTTTTTCAGGGATGCCCGGGCTCTTCATTACTTCATCTGCATTAAGAACTTTTTCTTCAGTGTGCATGTTTTCTTCAAATGAGATGCTGTGTTGCCTCATCTCTTCTTTGAAGTGCTCTTTAATTGGGCCGCCATCGCTTACAAATACATCATACCCTTGCTGTTTTGCCAGTATGGCTGCTCCCACACCGCTTTCGCCTGCTCCAAGTATGGCCATTCTTTTCATTGCGCCGCTCAATTAATTACATGCACTGGTGCTTAATAAAAATTGGTTTTTCAGCAGTATAGAATTTAACAGGCCTATACAATACCTTACGCTGGTTTAAGTTTTCAATAGAACGTAAAAAAGTGGTTCTTCAAAAGCATAGAATTTAACGGGTGTCTTCATTTGGCTCCGCCTAAGGCGGACTTTGGTTTTTCATCGGTATAGGCATATATGGTATAACTCTTTGCAGAGTTTTATCATCTTAATTTCAACGTCACAATAGCCACTACCACACTTAGTATGGTAACAATCCAGAACCTCACAGCAATCTTGCTTTCATGGTAACCAAGTTTTTGATAATGGTGATGCAACGGGCTCATCAAAAACACCCTCCTTCCTTCACCATATTTTTTCTTTGTGTATTTAAAATAACTCACCTGTATCATCACACTTAAATTTTCCACTAAAAACACAAAACAGAAAAACGGTATCAATAATTCTTTACGAACAATAATGGCCAACGCTGCAATAATGCCGCCTAATGCAAGGCTTCCGGTATCTCCCATAAATACCTGCGCCGGATAAGCATTGTACCAGAGAAACCCAATACATGCACCTACAAATGCTGCGATAAATATGGACAGCTCTGCCAGGTTAGGTATGTACATTATATTCAGATACTCAGCGAACTTTATATTGCCGCTCACATAAGCGAATATGCCAAGGCATATACCGATAATAGCGCTTACGCCAGTTGCCAAACCATCCAATCCATCTGTAATATTGGCACCATTGCTTACTGCAGTTACTATGAATATTACAATGATGATGTAAAGAATATATGTGAACTTCTCCAAATTTTCAGGCAACAGCTTTGCATAGTTAAACTCATGATTCTTTACAAATGGGATTGTTGTTATCGGTGTTTTTACTGTTACAAATACATGCGGCTTCCCATCAATTATAACGGTATCCTCATTTAATTTTTTTTCCCCTCTTTGTATTACCTGAGATGAATCGCCTGGCAATTTTTCTCTCTTTACAGTTACATTGCCGCTGAAATAAAGTGTAACACCTACAATAATCCCCAACATAACCTGCCCGAAAATTTTAAACCTCCCTGCTAATCCATCACTGTCGCTTTTCTTGTAAGCAATTCCTTTTTGCTGTGCAATCCTTTTCGCCCTGATTTTTAAATAATCGTCTATAAAGCCAATTACACCCAGCCATACAGTACACAACAACATCAGCCTTACATATGTCTTATGCAAATCTGCCAGCAACAGCGTTGGTATTATTATTGCCAAAATAATAATAATGCCCCCCATTGTTGGCGTGCCTTTCTTTTGCTGCTCTCCTGCCAATCCTAAATCCCTAACGCTTTCGCCCAATTGCTTTTTCTGTAAATAAGCAATCAGTTTTTTGCCAAATACAGTTGTTATCACCAGGCTTAACACAACAGCCAGCAGCACCCTGAAAGTGATGAACTTAAAGAGGAGGCTTCCGGGAAAAACTGATTTATCCCAGTTCTGCGTTAACCAATCAAAAATGTGATACAACATAATTTTGGCAACCGGCCACCGTCAGCCGGCCATAGCCTATTTTTATTTTTAAATTTCAACAAACGGTTGCCAGCCGCCTGTTATCCGTCGTCATTTATCCAGCAACTCAAACATTTCCCTCAATACCATCTTATCATCAAAATCATATTTCACGCCTTTTATCTCCTGGTATTTTTCGTGGCCCTTGCCTGCAATCAAAATGATATCTTCTTTTTGTGCCAGGCTTATCGCTGTTTTAATCGCTTCCCTTCTGTCTGCAATAGAGATATATTTTTTTCTTGATACTACACTCACACCGGCCTCCATATCTTTTAAAATATCCATCGCCTCTTCGCTTCTTGGGTTGTCGGAAGTAAAAAT
This sequence comes from uncultured Ferruginibacter sp., assembly GCA_964426665.1. GTDB lineage: Bacteria > Bacteroidota > Bacteroidia > Chitinophagales > Chitinophagaceae > Ferruginibacter. Next base: position 3,298 of record CAYRRL010000005.1, read on the forward strand.
TACTTTGTCGCTGTACTCACAGGCTACTTCTGCCATAATGGGGCGCTTTGTTTTATCCCTGTCCCCACCACAACCAACAACTGTTATCACATGCTCATGCCCCTGTTTCAAATTCTTTATTGTTGCCAGCACATTTAATAAAGCATCAGGTGTATGAGCGTAATCAACTATGCCAACCACTTTGTCATTCCTGCTCACCGTGTAATCAAACCTTCCTTCTGCACCTGACAAACTGCTTAATGTTTGCAACACTTGCTGCTTATCTTTTCCTAAACAAACTGCTGCGCCATAAACTGCCAAAAGGTTATAAGCATTAAACTCCCCAATTAACCTGAAAAACACTTCCTGCTCATTCACCATCATGTGCAAACCCGTCAACCCATTTTCAAGGATCTTCCCTTTAAAATCTGCCATCGTCTTCAGGCTGTAGTAATATTTTTTTGCTGCAGTGTTTTGCAGCATTACCAAGCCTCGTTTATCATCCATGTTGCTGATGGCAAATGATGATGATGGCAAACCATCAAACCAGGATTTCTTTACACGGATGTACTCATCAAATGTTTTGTGATAATCCAAATGGTCGTGGGTGATATTGCTGAACAGAGCGCCTGCAAACTGCAAACCGGCTATGCGTTGCTGGTGAATTGCATGGCTGCTGCATTCCATGAACACATATTCACAGCCTGCATCCAGCATTTGCTTCATCAACCTGTTCACACTCACAGCATCCGGCGTTGTATGCGTTGCTGAAATAACCTCATCGCCAATTTGATTTTGCACTGTGCTTATCAATCCACACTTATAACCCAATGCACTAAACAATTTCCATAACAGCGTGGCGATGGTTGTTTTGCCATTGGTGCCCGTGACACCCACTAACTTTAATTTCAAAGAAGGTTCGCCATAAAAATTATGGCTTATATACCCCGCCGCAAGCGCACTGTTTTCCACCTGCACATACACAACTTTTTCATTGATGCTTCCCGGCATTGTTTCACAAACCACCGCCACTGCGCCATTTGCAATTGCTGTTTCAATAAACTGGTGCCCATCTGCCGCATGCCCTTTTACTGCTATAAAACAAGAACCATTTGTTGCTTTACGGGAATCAATCTGTAAATCTTTAATCGAGGTATTGGTGTCACCCTTTACGCTCCTGATGCTTGACTTATATAATATATCCTGTAAAATCAATTCAAAAACAATGTTATCAGCTGCCCTTTTTTAAATATTGCGCCAGCAGGCAGCGACTGGCTTATCACTTTCCCTCTCCCCGTCACCGTTACTTTCAACCCCTTGTTTTCTGCCATATACACAGCGTCCTTCAGCCCCATTCCCACCACGCTTGGGATAATGTTCCTTCCCCGGCTTGTATCCACTGGTTGTTGCAGGGCAGCAGTATTATTTTTCACATTCATGCTCCGCCAATACCCCCCCATTGCAGAATCAGTAAAAGGCGTTTTCATAGTACCCAGGATTGAATTCAATTCGCTTTTAAGGCCATAGTAATTGTATGGCATCGTATCGCTAACTGCTGGCTTCGTATATTTTTTATTGCTCAAAAACTTTGCATACAGTTTGTCGCTTATCTCCTTAAATACGGTGCCTGACACATCAGCTCCATAAATTTTAGTTGACTGGTTGCTATTTTGTATCACCACCGCCATTGTGTATTTAGGTTGTTGTGCAGGGAAATAACCAATGAAAGACGCCTGGTAAATTTTATTGCCTTTGTTATAGCCACGGTTGTCAAGCGCTGTTACTGCTGTGCCTGTTTTCCCGGCAATTTTATAAGTACTGTCAAACAAAATCCTGTGCCCCGTGCCATGCAGGCTGTCAACCACAGCGCCTAAACATTCCTGCACCTGCGCCAATGTTGCATCGCTGCATATTTTATCTACCAACACTGTTGGCTCAAAAGTTTTTACGTCCACTCCGTACTCTCTTATAGCATTCACCAAATAAGGCTTCATCATTTTGCCATTGTTGGCCACTGCATTGTAGAGCATAAGCATATGCAGCGGCGTTACCAGTTCCTCATATCCATGCGCCATGTATGGAATGGTGGTGTTATACCAACTGCGTTTGCTTGTTGGTTTTTTTATTAATGGCCTGCCCGATGTTGCTGTTATGTCAATGCCTGTCAGCGTATCAAGCCTGAACCTGTGCAAATGGCCGGTAAATTTTGATGGCTGTGAGTGGTAATACTGGTCAGCAAGTTTTGCAAATGCAACATTGCTGCTACGCAAAAAGGCATCCTTAACAGTTAGTTCATGCGCACCAAGATGTGAGTCTTTTATCCTCAACCCATAAAAATATTTTGAGCCGCCTTCGCAATCCACAATTGTATTCTTGTCAACATATTTATCTTCCATCAGGGCTATCAATGTTGCCAGTTTAAATATTGACCCGGGCTCTGTTGCTTTGCCAACGCCATAATTCAAATCTTCGGTGTAAAAGCTGCTGCTGTCGCCTTTGCTTATTTGCTTGCCAAGGTTGGCTATCGCTTTTATTTTGCCGGTAGCAGTTTCCATAATGATGGCTGTGCCATGCAATGAGTTATTGCCCACCATCATTTTCATCAAAGCGCTTTCGGCTACGTCCTGCATATATGTGTCAAGCGTTGTAATAATATCTTTCCCATTTTCAGGTTCTACTTCCACGCCTTCCACAGGCAAATAAGTGCCTGCCGAGTAGCGCATCAGGCGCTGGCCATTCGTGCCTTTTAAAAAGCTATCATAGCTCTGCTCAATACCTACTTTAGCTGCATTGGCCCTTGATATGCCAATCGTTCTGTTGGCCAGCAGCACGTACGGGTTAATGCGTTTGTCTTTCACATCCACAATAAAGCCGCTTTTGTTTTTGCCCTGCCTCACCAGGGGGAAATCCCTCATAGCGATGTACTCCGAAAAAGAAATTTTCTTTTTAAGAGGGTAGTAGCGGTCTTTATTTTTATATGCCAGTTGCATTTCCTTTTTATATGCCCAGGCAGTCTTGTCTTTAAAGAGCTGGGCCATGCAATAACTCAATGAATCAATATTGTCGTTGAACCTTTTGCCATTTTTTTCCCTCAGGCCGTCTGCGGCAAAGTCAACATAGATATCGAAAATGGGCACCGATGTGCTCAATATGCTGCCGTCTTCGCTGTAAATACTCCCCCTTTCTGCAGCCAGTGGCATAAACTTCTGGTGAAGGCTGTCGCCCATGCTCTGCCAGTATTTGCCCTGAAACTGCTGTATATAAAAAGCTTTGCCAATCACTACCACGCCAATCACTGCCATCAGCAAAAAACTGAGGCTCACTCTCCACTGTATGTCTTTTCTTATTTCCATACCCCTATCCCCAAAAGAGGGATTTTGATTTTTTATTTTTTAGTGCCGGCTTTGATAATTCTACCCGCCGCCGTTGCGTCGCACACTTGTGCTTCTTTTCTTTATTCATCAACTCAACCCACTGTTTTCTATTCCGTAAGCATTCCAAATTTTTGAACTCTTGCCTTAGCTCCCCCTTAGGGTGCGGAGGGGGTGTTGCTTGGGGCATTTAATACCACCGGCGGCTCGTCCAATTGTTTCAAACCCATCGGTTCCACAGCCTTTGCCAACTCGCTTGCCTTGCTCCTGAATATAGTTTCGCTCTTTACCGTTTTATATTCGTACTGCAATTCCTTTATATGTTTTTCAGCCACGCTAATTTTACGTGTTAGTTTATCGGCCCAGTGGCCATTATATATATATAGCACAGCCAAAAAAGCCAGAAACAAAAAGAAAGGGATATTTTTTTCCACCCACTTGTAGTTGAACAGGCGCTTCCAGTCGAATTTCTGGGCTGCTGTTTCTTCCTGTTGTGTAGTTTTTAGTTCAGCCATCAGGATATGAATGGTTTAAAAAGTTGGTTTCTTTAGTTTTGGTTTTGCAATCAGTTTTTCTTTTCTGCCACTCTCAGCCGGGCGCTCCTGCTTCTTGGGTTTTGCTTCAATTCTGCAGCGCTGGCTTCAATTGGCTTTTTATTTACCAGTTTCAAAGGGCTTTCCGCTTTGTTTCCATACAGGTCATCCGCCCCGGGTTCGGCAAATGTGCCGGCACGAAAAAAATTCTTCACTATCCTGTCTTCTAATGAATGGAATGTAATGATGGCTATCCTTCCCGAAGGTTTCAATAAGGTGATGGATTGTTGCAACAGTTCTTTCAGCGCACCAAATTCATCATTCACTTCAATCCTCAATGCCTGAAACACCTGTGCAAAATATTTTTGAGGATTCCCTTTCACCACGGGCTGCAAGGCCTGTTTTAATTCATTGATCGTTTTAATCTGTGCTACCGCTCTTTGTTGAACTATTGTTTTGGCAAGCGTTTTAGCATTTGTAACTTCTCCGTACTGTTCAAATAATTTATGCAGTTGGCTCTCCGAAAAATTTTTTAAAACATCCGCAGCAGTAACTGTATGCCTCCTGTCCATTCTCATATCCAGCGCTGCATCAAACCTTATCGAAAACCCCCTCCCTGCTTCGTCAAACTGGTGGCTTGATACGCCGAGGTCAGCCATTATCCCGTCAACCGCCGCTATTTTATGCAGCTTTAAAAAACGCTGCAGGTGGCGGAAATTCTGCGGCACAAACAATACCCTTTCATCATCCGGCAAATTTTTCTTTGCATCATCGTCCTGGTCAAAAGCCACCAGCCTCCCATTTTGCCCTAACCGTTCCAGTATTGCCCTGCTGTGCCCGCCGCCGCCAAAAGTGCAATCAACATATACGCCCTCTGGTTTTATATTAAGCCCTTCAATTGTTTCATTCAATAAAACCGGCGTGTGGTAATGGCTTGCTGAAAAATTTTCCCTGCTATTATTTTCCATAGCAATTCATTTACCTGTTACCCATTACCTTCATCTTTCTTTTTGTCAGCCCTGTTCATCACTTCATTAGCCAAATCACTAAATTCCTCCGGCGAAGAAGATTCAACAATCGCCTGGTATTTTTTTGTGTCCCATATTTCAAACTGTTTCATCGCCGGCGCCAGCACTATATCTTTATCAAGCTCTGCATATTCAATCAGTGGCTTTGGCAATAGCAACCTCCCGGCACCGTCTACTGAAACATGTGTGGCCCCATTTAAAAACCTGCGGCGGAATGCCCTTACCTTTGGGTTGAAATCGTTTAGTTTGCTTATTTCCTCGTAGAGGGGCGCCCAAATTTGGAGCGGATATAAAGTGAGGCACTTTTCAATGCCGCGGCAGATGACAAAGCGGTTGGCTGTTTCAGTATCCAGTTGCTTTTTTAAAGCAGCCGGAACCAAAAAGCGGCCTTTGGCATCCAGAGTAACTTCATATTCGCCAATAAAGTGGTCCATACAGAGGTAAAAAGTACACGTTTTGACTAAAATTGACACAAAGTAACACTTTCTGACATTCAAAAATCACTGATTGTCAAAAAAGTTTTGTCCACAAAAAGGCTTTTTCTTAGTTGATTACCTGTGGATAAGCTGTTAATTGCTGTGGATTTTAAAGAAAGTGGTGTGGTTTTCCTGTGCAAGGGACTCATTTATTTAGCCCCTTTTCATTAAACAAATTGTGGCGAAATGCTTTACAGCAAAGGTTTTTATTGAATTAGTACGGCTTGGCTTTGCACTGTGGAAAACAGCAAAAAGCTTAGGCAGGCAATTTAAAACACAAAAGCGCCCTTTGTGCAAATGCCCCCCGCTAAAAAAATATTACAAGCCCATTAAAAAGGGGGAAAAGTGGGAAAATGTCCCAATACTATTTTGCCAATGGGAAATTGAGGAAAAAAGCAGTGCCCCTGCCCGGCGTGCTTTCAGCTTTAATGGTTCCGTGGTGTGCATCCACCATTGTTTTTACATAGCTAAGGCCCAGGCCAAAGCCTTTTACATTGTGGAGGTTGCCTGTATGGGCACGGTAAAATTTTTCAAAGATGCGGCTTAGCGTTTCCTTATTCATGCCTATGCCATTGTCTTCTATTTTTATTTTAAACTGGCTGCCAGTTACCTGTGTGCTCAGGTTGATACGCAAATTCTCTTTCGAGTACTTGACTGCGTTATCAAGCAGGTTGCTGATAAGGTTGGTAAAATGCACTTCATCTGCCAATACCATGTCGTTGCCTGAGGCAAATTGTGTTTCCAGTTGCCCGTCTTTTTCTTCTACCTGCAAATGGATATTGTTCAAAGCGCTTTTTATCATGTCATGTGCATGGAGCTTTTTTAAATTCAATTGCACTTCCTGTTTATCAAGCAAGGCTGCCTGTAAAATTGTTTCCACCTGCTTGTTCATTCTTTTGTTTTCCTCTTTAATGATGCCGGTGAAATAATCCATTCTTTCTTTGTTTCCGGACACTTTATCATTCTTCAACGCATCTACTGCAAGCGAAATAGTTGCCAGCGGCGTTTTAAATTCATGCGTCATGTTATTGATAAAGTCAGACTTTATTTCGCTTAGCTTTTTTTGCTTCAGCAATGCCCTCACAGTTAAGAAAAAAGCACACATTATAATTACTGTAAACAACACAGCCCCTACAATAAACCATGTCATTGATTGCCAGATAAAACTTTTTGCATGCGGTATAAGAATGGTAAGCCTTTCTTCCGGGGATACGCCTTCGCTGTTGCTTCCGCTTGGGGATTCAAGTGGAATTACTTTTTCGATATTATTAAGTGTATCCGGTTGCAGTTTATAAAAATTTTCAGATGCCAGTTCATCCCTTACTAATGAGTTGGAACTGATAGAAAATTCAAATGGCACTTCCTTCAGGTTATGCTTATCAAATGTTTTCCGGATGATTTGCTTTATTTCATCCCTTGAAAATTTTTGTGCAATGGTAGGCGCAAACAACTCAAATTGTAAGCGCTCGCTGGGAAACAGCGAGCCGCTTTTTTTCGTAAGCGGCATCAGGTTGCCCTTTTCTTCCACCAGGCTCAGCGACACAAAGACAGTGGCCGTGTTGAGGTGGTCATTAAATTTTTGTTCCTGCGATTCCAACGAACTTTTAAGCCACAGCACCTGGAAAAAAATTAGCCCCAGCAGCGAAAGCAAAATCAGTATGGTAATTACGGGGAAAATTTTTTTCATGCGGCAAAATTAAACCAGCGCTTTTCTTTAAAAAAGGATTTGCAAACGAAACGGCAAAATTAACGAAGGTTTTAGAACTAATCCTGTTTTGAAAAATATATTGCGATGCTGCAAAAAAAAGCAAATAATCATTTAATTTGGAATATGGTTTCACCGTCTTCAGGCATATTGCTTATTGCAGACCCCTTTTTGAAGGACCCCAACTTTATGCGTACGGTTGTTTTTTTATGCGACCACCAGGAAGAAGGCAGCATGGGTTTTGTCATCAACAAACAAATTGAGCAAACGCTTGATGAACTGATGGATGGCTTTGACGGTTACAAAATACCTGTGTATTATGGCGGCCCGGTACAGATGGACACCATACACTTTTTGCACCAATACCCCGGCAAAATACCCGGAGGCCAGCAGGTAATGAAGGGTGTGTATTGGGGCGGGGATTTTTCTTTGCTGGCTGAAATGGTAAAAAACGGCGAGATTGATTTTAATAAAGTGCGCTTTTTCCTTGGTTACAGCGGTTGGGGCAATGGCCAGCTTGATGGCGAACTGAACGAAAAAAGCTGGCTGACGGTACAGGCCACACGAAAAATATTGTTTCATGAACAGCCGGATGATATCTGGAAAGACAGCCTGAAGCAACTGGGCGGCGAGTATGAAATGATGATCAACTTCCCCATTGACCCAAGCCTTAATTAAACTACACTCTATACAGCATTGCTTTACAATCTGCTTAAAATACCTGCCCGGCTTGCCCTGCCCTTGTATTGCCGGCATATCAGTATCAGCAATAAAGAGCTGCTGAAAAGCAACGGCCCGCTGCTGCTGGCCTGCAACCATCCTAATTCGTTTTTGGATGCAGTGATACTGGCAACGCTATTTAGCAAACCAATATATTCATTGGCAAGGGGCGATGCTTTTAAACAACAGTGGGCAGCCTTTTTTTTGAAACAGTTTAATATATTGCCTGTGTACAGGCAAAGAGAAGGCACTGAGCACCTGCATAAAAATTACGAAACATTTGATGCCTGCAGGGAAATTTTCAGGCAGGGCGGCATTGTGCTCATCTTTAGCGAAGCGCTTTGCGAAAACGAATGGCGCCTCCGCCCTGTAAAAAAAGGGACTGCAAGATTAGCAGCCGCAGCCTGGCAACAAAATATCCCATTAAAGATTCTGCCCGTTGCCATTAACTACAGCAGCTTTCATTTTTTTGGCAAAAACATCCACCTGCATTTTGGGGAATTAATTGAAAAGCTGGAAGATGTGCCCGAAACTGAAAATGGCAAATTATTAACTGCTGTCACAAATAATGTGCAGCAACAATTGCAAGGATTAGTTTATGCAATTGAGAAGGGCGACAGGAAGAAAAAGGAAGAAGTTTTTGAAATACCGGTAAGCAACACAAGAAAAATACTGTTTGCCGTGCCTGCCGCATTTGGGTTAATAATACATGCGCCTTTATTTTTTCCAATAGAAAAACTAGTTTCTTCCAAAGCCTTCCACTCTGTGCATTATGATTCTATAATGGTGGGGCTGTTATTTGTATTGTACCCTTTTTATTTGCTTTTGATTTGCTTTCTTGCTTCTTGGCTATTGAGCGGCTACTGGTGGGCGGCAGCATTATTAATTGTTCCTTTTTGCGGATGGGCTTATTTGCAGTTAAAAAAACAAATCAACGATTAAATTTTTATTGTTTGTGGTCAAATTCTTTTGGGTTTGTTTCCTTGTAATCACTGTCGTAGCTCACAAAAAAATAGAGGTATATAACCCTGCTTAGCCGCATTAGCCAGGGTTGCAATAATATCAGCAGTATCGCATTGCACCCAAGCCACCAAAATACCCTGTTGTCCTCAGTTGACATACCAATCAAAACCCACCAGGCAACAAAACTTGCCACTGACAACGCCACAGCCAGTGCGTAACTAACATAACCTGTTCCGTACCAAAAGCCCTGCTCAAGGTCGTAGCGCTGGTTGCATTCCGGGCACCTTTCAGGCATGTCAAAAATATGTGAGAGCTTAAATTTCCTGTATGCATTATTGTCTTTAAACATAGGGCCACGCCTGCAGCGTGGGCACTTCATGGTAAGAATGCTCCAAAAGTAGCCCGGGGTTGGCTTATTATTTTTCATCGCCGCAAAGTTACACTATTAGCATACTGTTGCTGTAACAAAAGTAACATAAAGTTTAAACTGGCCGGCAATACCCGAAAAACAGGCAAATATTCATATACTGTTGTATATTTATAATTGTCTTTAAATGCTATTAGTACAAACGCCGGCTTTGGCAACCAAACCTGGATTCTTCCACAGCGGCGAATGATTAGTTTATTAATAAACCCGCTTTTATGATCAGGCTCTTTTACGTCTTATTTTTTTGCTGTTTTATTTCAAAAGCCTTTGCACAACCATCGGAAGCAGAAATAAAAAAACAGATAACCAATGCTGGCACCAAAGCCATTAAGTTTACCAAAGCAACTGGCACACGCCAATGGAACAAAGATATTGGCAACTGGGAATACGCAAGAGGAGTTGAAGTAACCCGTTCAACAGAATTTCCCGGCATTGACCTTATTGTTACCGGTGATGCAGTTTACCAATACACAGGTGCTGGCAAATACAGTTATTGGAAATTCCGTGTAATAGATAACCACTATCTCGGCATACCCAACCCAACAGAAAAAGAAATACTTGATTTTGTAAGCAAAGACTGGGCAAAATTTTACGGTTACTATTACAATGTGATTATAACACTTAACCAAGGCCCATTACTTGATGCAACCCCTCAATGGATATGGCATTCGCCAAACTCTGTTGAGTTCAGGATGAAAATTGGGTTTGACCATATCATAAGGGGCAAGGGGATAGAAACACAGGAGGCTATATGGAAAGTTCGGCTTTACAGGGACGGCCCCAAACAAGCATGGAAGGATTTTTTTGCCATAAGAAGCGAAGAAGCCGCTGATATAAAAGTTATTGGAATGAAGCCATATACCAATGCACAGTTGGCAGATTTTGAAAAGAAAACACTGGCCTACACATTGGCTGAAGCCTCCGCAAGAAAAGAAGCCGCTGCGCTGGCGCAATACAATATCCCCGATTTTAAAAAACCAGATGACCTGGTGAATTACCTGCATGATGTGCTGCGCAACGGCACAGCCGAAAAGTTCAGGGCTGCCTGCATAAAATATTTTCATCCGGGTTTTTTTGTAGAAGGAAGCAAAGTGCAGTTGCCGCCCAATCAGGAAAAGAATATGGCAGATGTAATTACAGCAGCTTATAATGACAAAGCAACATACAAACAAATGTATTGCCAGAATGCGCCAATAAGAACCGAGAAATATGCCGATGGGAGGATTTCATATTATATTTCGGCTGTTGTAAATAATTGTACAACACAGTTTATTGTGGGCCCGGCAAATGATGGGTACAAGGAAGGCGTAATGCAAACCAGCCTGAAAATATTTGAATACTATGTATATGTAAGGCAGGATCCCGACGCTATCAGTTATGTAAATTCCTTTTCTGACAGAAAAAATCTTTGCAAAAAAGACTAGGGCAAATTTTATTTATTTTATGCAAAAATTTGTTTTTATGTTGTTGCAGCCTGCATCTTTTTCCTTTCACCAATTTGCTGCCGCCACATAGCATAGTACAAACCTTTTTCTTCCAGTAACTTTTCATGTGTGCCCGTTTCCACCACATCTCCTTTTTCAAGCACATAAATCCTGTCTGCGTGCATAATGGTGCTGAGGCGGTGTGCAATTAAAATTGTTATCTGCGATTTTAATGCTGATATATCCCTTATCGTATTGGTGATTTCTTCTTCGGTAATAGAATCTAATGCAGAAGTAGCCTCGTCAAAAATCAGCAAATGCGGTTTGCGGAGCAGTGCCCTTGCAATTGACAGGCGCTGTTTTTCGCCGCCTGATAATTTTAAACCGCCTTCCCCTATCATCGTATCCAACCCGTTATCTGCCCTCGCAATTAAATTATTGCAGGATGCTTTGTTTAAAACATCTTTCAAGTCAGCATCACTGGCTTGCGGGTTTACAAACAATAAATTTTCTTTAATGGTGCCGCTGAATAAATTAGTGTCCTGCGTTACAAAGCCAATCTGCTTTCTCAAATCATCAAAATAAATTTTTGTTTCATCCAGATGGTTGTATTCAATCCTGCCTTCCTGCGGGCGGTACAGGCCAACCAATAATTTCATCAGTGTTGATTTGCCGCTTCCGCTTGGCCCAACAAATGCAATGGTTTCGCCAAGCTTCACATCAAAGCTTATGTTGTCTATCGCTTTATGGCTTGCGGTTTGGTGTTTAAAACTTACATTTTTAAATGAAAGCTCTTTTATATCACCCAAGGATTGCGGCATCAAAGGCGAAGGCTCTGGCGCTGTTGTCATCAGCTTATGAAAATTATTAAGCGATGCTTCTGCTTCCCTGTATGATAAAAGTATATTGCCAATTTCCTGCAGTGGGCCAAAAACAAAAAATGAAAATATCTGCATTGTTACCAATTCGCCAGCATCCATTGTATTGCGGAATATGAGCCACATCATTATAAATAAAATCACCTGCCTTAACGTATTTACAAGCGTGCCCTGTACAAAACTTATGCTGCGGATGCGTTTTACTTTTGTAAGCTCAAGCCCTAAAATTTTGTAAGTGTTTTTATTAAGCCTCTCCACCTCCTGGTTGGTAAGGCCAAGGCTTTTCACCAATTCTATATTCCTTAACGATTCGGTGGTGGAGCCGGCAAGCGCCGTCGTTTTGCTTACAATGGTTTTTTGAATGGTTTTCACTTTTTTGCTCAGCGTATTGGTAATAATTGTGAGCAAAACAATACCAACCAGATAAGCAACCGGCACACGCCAGTCAATAAAAATACCTGCATACACAAACACAAACACAATCCCGACAATGACCCCAAACAGGATATTGATAAAACTGGCCATAAATTTCTCCACATCGGTACGCACTTTTGTAAGTATAGACAATGTTTCGCCGCTTCGCTGGTCTTCAAACTGCTGGTAAGGGAGCTTCATGGCATGTTTCAAACCATCAGTAAAAACCCTGGCGCCAAATTTTTGAATCACCACATTCAAAAAATAATCCTGGAATGCTTTCGCAATACGGCTAACCATGGCAACGGAAATGGAGAAAATAAGGATGTAAAAAACGCCTATTTGCAAATATGGTTCGCCTTTCTTTACTACCCATTCGTAACTCCATATAAAACTGTTCCAGTCAAATTTTGTTTTTGCCTGATGGTCGCCTGCAAGGTTTACTGCTTTGCCAAAAAGTATTGGGTCAATTAAAGAGAACCCGGTATTGATGGCAGCTAAAAAAAGCAGCAGCGCCACCAGCCATTTATAAGGCTTCAGGTATTGCAATAAAATTTTCATGGCGCAAAGGTAGAAGAAATATGTATCGAAAAAATTCGATGCTTTTTTTGCCCTCAGGCAAAACGAGCCGTTTTTATTTAATAGCCCGTACCATTTAGCTGCAATATGCGGTACTGATTAACTGATAATTTACACATACTTTTGGCACAAGAAAGAGCAAAAACTAATGATAATAATCCAGATAGATGGCGGCCTGGGAAATCAGATGTTTCAATATGCATTGGGTATAATGTTTGAAAAAAGAGGGGTACAGGTGAAGTATGATATTTCAAAATTTGAGCAACAACAGGTACACAATGGCTATGAACTGGAAAGGGTGTTTAATATCAGAGCAAAATATTGCTCCAAAGCTGAAAGAGAAATAGTAAAACGCATAAGCAAGCTAAGGCACTTTTTTACAAACAGCCCTTACAAAGAAAAAGAGGAATGGCAATGGCGTTACTGGGAAGAAGTATCACAATTAAAGTTTGGTTTTTTAAAAGGCTACTGGCAAACAGCGGATTATTTTTCAGGGGCTGAAAAAGAGGTAAAACAAAAGTTTCAATTCCAACCTTTGCAAGGCTCGCAAAATAAAGCTGTGATGCAAAAAATAATGGAGAGCAACAGCGTAAGCCTTCATATAAGGCGTGGGGATTATCTTGATAATGACATTAATTGTTCATTGGGGCTTCCTTATTATAATGAAGCAATAAAATTTATCAATACTAATATAAGCAACCCGTCTTATTTTGTCTTTTCAGATGATATTGAATGGGCAAAAGAAAATATAAAGCAGGAGCAAATGGAGTTTATAGGCTGGAACAAGGGCGGCAACAGCTACATTGATATGCAGTTGATGAGCAGTTGCAAACATAATATTATTGCCAACAGTTCTTTTAGCTGGTGGGCTGCATGGCTTAACAGCAACCCTGATAAAAAAATCGCAGCGCCGCAACAATGGATGCGCCATTTGCAAAAAAAAGCTGGCATTATCCCAAAAGGCTGGATTCAATTCCCCAATAATTTTTAACCTAAAGAATAAAAGCCAAAGCAAAACCTCATCTATTACCTTTGCAAAATTGTTGTTTATGAGCAATAACATTCACAAATGAAAATAACAGGGTTTACTATTGTAAGGAATGCTGAAAAAAACGATTATCCCGTGGTGGAAGCAATTCAATCAATTTTGCCCATTGTGGATGAAATGATTGTAAGTGTTGACAAAGGGGAAGACAATACAGAGCAGCTGATAAAAAATATTGCGTCGGATAAAATCAGGATTGTGTATTCCGCATGGGATATGTCGCTGAGGGAAGGCGGCCAGGTATATGCAGTGGAAACCAACAAAGCAATGGCGCATGTTTCAGCAGATGCAGACTGGCTTTTTTATATACAGGCAGACGAAGTAATTCATGAAAAGTACCATCCTGTTATTATTGCATCTGCTGAAAAATATTGCAAGGACACTGCAGTGCAGGGCTTATTGTTTAATTACCTGCATTTTTATGGCACTTACGATTATGTAGGCGATAGCCGCAGGTGGTACAATTATGAAGTGAGGCTTATTAAAAATGATAAAAGGATTACTGCCTATAAAGATGCACAGGGTTTCAGGATTGGCGATAAAAAATTGAATGTTGCCCTCTGCAATGCCGAAGTGTATCATTATGGCTGGGTAAAAAGCCCTGGGCAAATGAAACAAAAGCAAAAAAATGTAGCTAGGTATTATAATAGCGATGATAAAGCAGTTGAAGAGTACATGGCAAGCCCGGATTTGTTTGACTATTCCGAATTTGATTCGCTGAAAAAATTTACCGGAACGCACCCACGTGTAATGCAGAAGAGAATTGCGGCTCAAAATTGGAAAGTGGAACTGGATATTTCCCAAAAAAAATTTTCCTTTAAAGACAGGCTGCTGTTTTGGATAGAAAAAATAACCGGCGCAAGGCTGTTTGATTTTAAGAATTATAAATTGATAAAATAATTACCTGAATTTTCCTGTATCGTAATTCAACATGAGCAATAAAGAAAAAAAATGTTCATTGGTATTTGCCACCTATAACTGGCCTGAAGCTTTGTCGCTCTGCCTTGAAAGTATTTTATCGCAAACAGTATTGCCGGCCGAAATTGTTATTGGCGATGACGGGTCAAAAGAAAATACAAAAGCAGTAATTGATGCATTCAGGAAAAAAACAACGATACCTGTAAAACATGTTTGGCATAAAGACGATGGCTACAGAAAGACCATTATAATGAACGAAGCCCTGAGGCAAACTACAAACGACTACATTGTGCATACGGATGGCGACATGATACTGCACCCGAAATTTATTGAAGAGCATTTAGAAGCAAGGGCACCAGGCACTTTTATAAGGGGCAGCCGTGCAATGATTTCCAAAGCCACCACTGAAAATTTATTGGCGCACAAATCCATTAATGTAAATTTTTTTTCCAAAGGCATCGAAAACAGGATGAACAGTGTACGCAGCCCGCTGCTCTCTTCCATTCACCATATTTTTAAAGGCGTGAATTTTAAATATGGTTTGCTGGGTTGTAATTTTTCCTTCTGGAAAAAAGATTTTGTGGATGTGAATGGCTACAATAACGGCATCTTTGGCTGGGGGCATGAAGACAGCGAACTGGCAGCAAGGATGCTCCATAATGGCATTGCAAAAAGAACACTTAAGTTTAAAGCTATTTGTTTCCACCTGCACCATGCCATTTATGCAAGGGACAGGGAAAGCCTGAACGTAGACACCCGAAAGATTACTATTGACAATAAATTAAAGTATTGCGAAAACGGGTACAGCAAACAGCATGAAGCAACAGTATGGAGCTAACGGGTTTTAAAAAACATTTTAAAACAGAAAAAAGTTTTGTACCACCCTGCTGATTTTTTTATTGCAAGAAAATACTCTTTATGCTTTAAGTAAAGCGCCACCCTTTTGCAATTGCTGGCAAAAGATTTTTGCCTGTAACAGCCAACCAATTGCCCAATTACTTTTTTTTCTCGTGCAAACGAATCCGGGCAATTATCGTAAAAAATTTTAACCCTTGCCTGTGCCTTCTCCCTTTCTGCCTTTTTTTGTTCAATTCTTTCAGCAATAGTTTTTCTTGCCCGGTTTACTTTTACTGCGCCAATTATATTGCTGGCATGGTTGCGGTATTTTATCAACGGCACATCCAAATATTTTATGCCGCCATAAAAAGTAGCCATGTAAGCAAACCACCAGTCGTGTGCAATGGTTGTGTGAAAAGGCTTTATCTTTTTAAAAAATTCATTAGTAATAAGGGTAGCATGGCCTGCCACGCAATTATCTGTGGCAAATACCAGGCAGCTTGTATAAGTTGCAAGGTTCTTTATTGCAGAAAGCTGTTGTTTTGCAAGCAGGTTCAATGATTCATCCACCAAATAAGAGTCGCAATAAAGCGCAGGGTAATCGCCAATTGCCTCCACCATCAACATAATTTTATTGTCAAGCCATACATCATCCTGGTCGCACACGGCAATATATTTTCCTGCAGCATGCTCCATGCCTGCTTCAAAATTTTTTATATAGCCTTTGTTCGTTTTGTTTTGAAGCAATTTCATGTTGCTATGCCTTTCAGCATAACTATGCAATATCGAAAGCGTGCTGTCCGTTGAGCAATCATCTGAAACAATCACTTCGAGGTTAGGGTATGCCTGCGAAAAAACACTATCAAGCTGTTCCTTTAAGTATGCTTCACCATTATAAGTGCCGATAACTACAGAAACCAGTGGGTAATTTCTTTCTTGCTGCATCCTGCCGGCCCTAAGGCTATTTGTTAAGAATATTATTGTTTACGTAATCATAAAACACCTGGCGCCCCTCACAGTTCCAGTGTGTGTCGTTCCGGTAATACATATCGGCAGATTCATTCCCTTTTTTCAATAAAGAGTACATTTCAATAAAAACAGGCAGCAACCCTACATGGTTTTTTACTCTTGTTGCGGCTTCATTATACACCCTTCCCCTGTAATCCGGGGCAACAATACTTACTTTATTGGGGATGATTGTTAAGTATATTTCATCAAAACCCATTTCCTTATAATATTTATAGTGCTGGTTAAAGCGTTGTACAATGCTGTCAATTTTCCCATCTGACAGTTTTTCAAAAGAAGAAATGAACCCGTCTGTTTCTTCATTAAAAAGCAACCATCCATTTGCGAGGCGCACATTTTCATCAACACGGTTAAACAGCTTTTCGTTAAGTGCTGCTTTTAGTTCTTTCACATGCATTGAAAAATAATCAGAAAATAAAAGCTGTTTCATGGTAAAAAACTCTGACTCTATGGTAACGATTTTGGCAACGCTATTTTTTCGCCGGCGTTCTGTAAGCCTGTTTTCCGTCAATGTTTTGTCAATGGTTATATTTTCAAAACCAAAATCAAAAAGAAGGCCTCTTTCAACACATTCCATTATCAGAATATTTCTTCCCTGCGGCAGTTCAGGTATATCCAACTGGTCAAGCCAATGAACGGAATATATATTTTCTGCATTCTTAAAATTACCTGATGATAATTCAAGCGCTGCAAAAAAACTGTCTCCAAGAAGAAAAAGATTATTGCCCCCTTTCTTGCCGGTGTTTTGGTGCCGGGCGCCGCATTTCCCAAATTTCTTATTGAATTCCGGCAAGTTGCTTTTTTGGTACAAATCCCCAAACTGCATTGCATAACCGGCAAAAAATGGCGCACATTTTTTACTTAAATAAGGCGAATGCCCAATAACCAAAAGAGAAAGGCTGCCAATAAGCGCTGCATATTTAATTATTGTAAGCATAATTAAAATTGAAAGTAGATAAATGAACTTGCGTTAAACACACCCAAAAAATAAATCAACACAAGGAATATGATTGACCAGCAATAAAACTGCGGTGTACTGGCAGTTTTTATT
>CAYRRL010000006.1:0-19024 GCA_964426665.1 uncultured Ferruginibacter sp.
TTTATTGTGGATTATTGAAATTTTATTATTGAGTTTAGAAAACAAAACTAAAAAACTTCTGTACAAATATACATTATAGGATAATTACAATTACTTTTTAACAGCTCTAAATAATAATTGGTACCCAAAAAAACCTTTTGAAATTTTTATTAGCAATGAATAAATAATGCTGCTAGCTTTTGTAGGGAGTATTCTTTTAAAAAAACTATTGAACGGCAATTCACCTGTCACTGTAGCTGTATCAATTACAAAGCCATTTTGCTTGAACAGTTCCTGTGCGGTTTCAAAAGTATACCAACGAAAATGTGTATAGTCCCATATACCTGCATCACTGTAATTAAAATTGCCCCTTATCAATTGCCAGCGGCTGCTGTAGTGCATCAGGTTTGGCAAAGCAACTATCAACGCCCCGTCCTGCTTCAGCAGCCTGTGTATATCGTTCATAAGTTTTGAAGGGTAACAAATATGTTCCAGGACATGTGAGCAAATTATGGCATCATATACCCCGTTGCCATCAAAAGGCAGCCCATTTTCAGCATTATGCACCAGCACATGCCTCATCAGTTTTGCGGCTTTTTCTTTTTCGGCCTCAGATAATGTAATGCCATCCACTGTGCATCCGTTTTTTACCAAATGCCGTGCATTCGAGCCATCCCCGCACCCGATATCCAAAATGTATTTAGCGCCAGCAGGCACCAGTTTCAAAACATCAGCATTGCCACTGTTGGAATAAACTTTTTCGCTGCTTTCTTTAATTATGCTTTGCAAGTGTTTATTTTAGTTTAGCTGTCCAAGCAAAACAGCCAGTTTTTTAGTTACATTTTTTGCAGAGTATTCTTCAAACAAAGTTTTGTTTATGCTGCCTGCATCATAATTTTTTGCAAATGCCCTGAAACTATTGAATGTGTTGCAAAAATTTGCCGCTACTGTTTCAAGCCCATCTTCCCCATTAAAAGACAACACCATTCCGGCGCCTGATTTTTCCAATACTTCTACAGCTGTGCTTTGCTGGTGCAGCACGGCAAAAACAGGCTTGCCGCTCAGTACGCCCTGGTATGTTTTAGATGGCGTATAATGCGGCTCTGTGCTTCCCAAAATAAAAATGCCATCGCATATATTCAAGTGAACCAACACATCTAAATACGGTATGCGTTGGGCATATTCAAACACCACGGTTTGCCATAGCCCATATTTTTCTGCCAGTGGCTTTATGTTGTAAGAAGCAGCGTCGTTAGGCAATTTGCCAGTGCCGATAAAATGAAATTCCACTTCTTCAAATGTTGCAGCTTTTTGATGCATGCTTTCAAAAATTTTTTCAAGCACTGCATAGGCTTTAGGGAGCATAGCGCCTGCATACACCAACTGGAACCTGCCTGTTTTTTTTTGAAAAAGGTATGGCTGTGCGCCTAGCATTGCAACTGCCTTGTGGTCTTCTTCCTCGCCGCCATAAGGCATTGCGCCGAATACTGCCTGCTTTGCAAGTTGAGGGTTTCTTTGCAGCACGCCCTCGTAATAACCTTCTGCAACGCCAGTAATTAATGAAGCCTTTTTTACTGCTATTGGCTCAAGCAATTTTGCAAGCTTTGTGCTCCACCAATGCCGGGAAAATATTTTATCGCTGCCAGGAAACTCATGCACCCAAGGGTCAATATAATCAATGCCATACTTAATGCCTGTACTGTGGTGCAGCCAGCGGCCAAGCAGCGCTGCATAAAATGACGGGATAAGTATGTACACAAAATCAAACTTATCTTTTTCTATTAATTGCTTTGCTCTTTTATACAATTGAAAAAAGCCACGGATGCCGATGTCGCCAATAAGCCTTGGTTTTGTAACACTGAAAGCATCAACTTTTTCAATCTTCAAATTTTGCGGCAACAGTTTTTCTAAGTTGTAATCCAGCTTTTCCTCATAAAACTTTTCATGCACTGCTAATACAACTGGCTCCCATCCAAATGCCGGGAGGTGCCTTGCAAACAACCTGCTTCTATGCACAGCCGCAAGGTTTGATGGCGGGAAGTGTGGCGATATGAGCAGTATTTTTTTCAGTGGGCAACCCGGGTATTTTGTTGTAATATGCTATTGGCTTTTTGGATATCAGCAACTGCAAAATAGTTTTCCCTTGTACTTGAATAAGCAATTGGTTTCAGCGAATTTGCTCCTGCATCAAAACAGCAAAGCAGATATCCAAAACTTTGCAGCAATTCAAGCAAGCCAGCTATTGAGCAGCCTGAGTTATTACTAGCACTGTTTATCTCCAATTGCAAGATTGAAATTTTTTTACCGGTAAGCAGCCCGGAAGCTCCTTTCAATACGCTCATTTCAAAACCTTCCACATCAATTTTGCAGTATTTTAATTCACTTACATTGCTGGCCTGGCTATACTTATCAAGTGTTGTAATATTTACTTCCACAATATTCTGTGTGCCGCTTCCGGCAATATGGTTTTCGCCATCAAGCCCCTTTGTAAAAGAAATTTTGCCATCAGCGTCACCAATTGCAGTTTTATTTGCAATGATTGTATGCCCCAGTTTGTTGATACGGATATTTTGCTGAAGCCGCTGGAAATTTTCTTCATCAGGCTCAAAGCTGTGCACGGCTGCTGAGCCGCTTGTAAACTTTGACATCCATAAACTGTAAAACCCCATATTGGCGCCAATATCTGCTACAACATCGCCGGGGCGCACAAAATTTTTTATCAGGTTAAATTCTTCCCAGTCAACAATGTAATTGTACATAAGCCACATGGAATGGAAAGAATCATAGTTAACGTAAATTTTTCTGTCGCCCCATGCATTGTACAGCACATTTTTACGCTTAAGCAACCTTATAAATTTCCATTGCGCAAAACGCCAAAGGGCAAACAATGGCTTTTGCCGGTTATATGGGGATTTGAATAATGATTGCAGGGAGCTTACCATTTTCTTACATTCATATTGCTGTGTTGTTGCAAAAAAATCAAATTGCTGCAGATATTGCTGCTTTCAATTTCTCCTGCTCTGCTTCCCAATTCAATTCCCCGCTGCTTGTACGCAGTGCTGCAGCCTTGTATGCAGCCAGCAATTGCCTGTCGCCGGCTAATTTTTTTATGTGGCCGGCAAGGCAATTAGCATCATCTGCTTTGTACAAAAGCCCAACGCCCGGGTATTGCTCCATAAAGGCTTTTTGCGCTGCAGTGTCCGACACTAAAACACAATTGCCTGCAAGCAGGTAAGTAAATATTTTATTTGTAAGGCAAATATCACGGTTTACCGACAGCGGCATTTCAGATGCAAGGCCAATATCGAATTTTGCAGCAATTTCAAACACTTCTTCTGGCGGCACCGGTGCAATTACATGGATTTTTTCAGGCGCTTTTGATTTTGCCAGCAGCGCCTGGTAATACTCTTGGTTACGGGTATTGCCAAGCAGGTAAAGCGATACATCCCCGCCCGCAATATTCATTGCTTCAATGGCTGTTTCCAGGCCACGGTTTGGCCCAATGTTTTGCGAAAACCAAAAAATGCTAAGCCCGTTATTGTTACTGGCTGAAGGCTTTTGCAAAAATTTTTTGCTGAACACATTATTCAGCGTAATTACTTTTTTGCCGGGGAAAAGTTCCTGGTACCCTGCAGCTATCAGTGGGCTTGCTGCAGATATAAAAACCGCATGGGGCAGGCACTTGCCTTCCACATAAGACACATGCTCCTTTTGTGTGGCATAATAAACAGGTTCGCCACGATGAAAATCTTCTGCGTCAAATGAAAAAACAGCAGCATGTTTTTTTGCTGCCCTGACTGCACCGGGCAATGCACCTACATAATGCGCCATATAAATATCGGCATCTATTTGCCGTGATCGCACCCACAATGCAAGTGCTGGCCTTGCTACAGCCATTTCCTTTATAAAAGAAAATGGAATAACCTTCATTGACCAGTACATAAGCCGGAAAAACGCCCTTGAAAAGAGGTAATACAATTTGGCTGTATAAGGGTTGCCCCCGGCTTCAATGAAATCTTGTTTTTTTAATTCGCCCGTTTGAAATTTCTTCTGGTCAATTTCATAAGACCATTGTGCTGAAAAAGTATAAACAACTTTCACATTATAGCCACACTCAACAAGCGTTTCGTATTCTTTTACCACTCTTGGGTTGGCGGCAGGCTGCCCTGTCGTTACTATCACTATTTTTTTACGGGAAGGATGGTTTATTTGCAGGTACCTTGCTGCAATAACAGAAGCATCAAACCTTTCAATGGCTGCCTTCCTGCAAAACTCCCTGTTGATTGATGGGATTTTTTTTACAGCTTCTGTCATCCCCTCCACATCGTGAACCTTGAACCCGGTAATGCCTTCTTCAACTACTTCCATCACAGAACCCCTGCTGATGCCGATAACAGGCGTGCCGCAGGCCATTGCCTCAATCATCACTATGCCAAAAGGCTCGTCCCATTCAATTGGGAAAAGCATGGCTTTTGACTTGCCAAGCCATTCATTTTTTTGCTCATCGTTTAATACGCCGAGGTATATTATTTGCTCTCCGTCAATTAGCGGGAGTATCTCTTTTTCGTAATAAGCTTTTTCTTCGGGCAATGTGGATACGTTGCCGGCAATTACCAGTTTATTGCCGGTGGCCTTTGCCACTTCAATTGCAATATGGCAGCCTTTTACTCTTTCAATCCTGCCAAGAAAAATAAGCGGTGCATCCGCTGGCAGGTTTTGAGTAAGCTGGTATTTACTTTTTTCGATGGCATTGTACACTACTTCCCATGCGCCTTTTGCCCTAAGCCTTGATAACAGGTTGCCGCTGCAGGCTGTAAACATCATGTTGCGGCCTTTTAGCGAATTGATGAGCCGTATGTTACGTGAACTTATTTCCCGCTGGTAACTCATTATTTTCCTCACCGGGTGGCGCAGTACCGGCAACAAGTAGGCCAATCTTCCAAAATTATGTATCAGGTCAAAATCATTGCGGTGTTTCCATAAAAAACGCCAAGCTACAAGTATGGCAGTGTTTGCGTCTGAGCGCTTTGGCGGAAAACCCTCCTTGCCAAATGGGTGCATAGTGCAGCCCGCCACATACGATCCTTCTGTTACAAACAAATGTACTTCGTGGCCAAGTTTCACATATTCCTTCGCCATCATTTCCACAATCCTTTCAATACCGCCGTAGCCTTTTGGCGGCACAAGTATCCCCGGGTCCATTACCAATAAAATCTTCATGTAATTATTAAGGCGCTTGCCTTGAAACAGTTTTATTGTTTAACATGCCCTTCAATAAATGCTTCAATTTTTTTTACCTGGCTGCTGTATAAATATTGCTTCGCAAAATCAATGCGCCGCTGCTGGCTGGCAACACTATTTAACTCCAAAAGGTTGTTAATTGCGTTGCTGAAAATAGAAGGCAGTTCATTATTATTTTCACGGCTCTGCGGCATCAGCAGCAAACCGGGGTATTGCTGGTAAGTAGTAATATTGTTTGACACTGTTGCTTTGCCACAGGCAAGGTATTCAAGCACCTTATGGTAATTGGTGCCGCCGCTCTGGTCTTTGTTGATATCGTAACAAATTAAAAACACATCCGCTTTCTTCAATTCGTTGCTTAAAACTGCAGGCGGCACAGAGCCATGCATTATTACATTGGGCTGCGCAATCATTTCTTCAATAAATGCTTGTGTTTCCTGATCCGTATACCCACCCAATGTTTTGTTGATTTTCCCTTTTGCATTTTTACTAAGCAAGGTGGAGGAGCCCCAGCATTCAAACAAAACATTTGAGTGCTGCCTAACGATGGACAATAATACAGGCCTGTCAATATCTGGCCGCAAAAAATTACCCGACAATGCTGCAACAACCGGCTGGTTGATTGAAGCTTTGATTTCTGTGTTTAAAAAATTAGCAGCAACGCCATGGTTTACAAATAAAGATGGTACGCCAAGGTATTTTAATTTATTTACAATCTCGTTGGTAACAGAAAAAATTGCCTGGGCTGATTCTGCAGCATCAAAAGCCAATTTTGAATTGAGTTCGTCAACAGGCATATAAATTTTGAAACTCTTTTTTGGGAAATATTTCAAAGGCACCGTATTGCTTTGGTCGAAGCTCCATATTATTAGTGGCCTGGCAGGTTCTATTTTTTTTATAATGCGGCTGATATGTATGCTGATAAACCAGTTAAACAAAAGCCTTGCCTTAAAAACTATGATGTAGGGGAAAAAGAAATTATGTTTTATCACAAACAAGTTTGGGTACGCTGTTTCTTCTATTTTTATTTCGCCCCTCTTTAATTCATTTTTCCGGTCAGGGCCATTCATGTAATACACAATATTGCCCAGTTTGGAAAGTTCTACGGCATAGTGGTGTTTTGAAATAAACATGTCGCCCCAGTCAAGCTGCGAAACAATGACAATGGTTTTATCCCTCAAAAACATGTTTATTGAAAACGGTTGAGCAACCCGGCTATGTAGTTGATAGCATCATCAGCCAGTTCAGGGTAAATAGGAAGGGACAATACCTGCTCCTGATAGGCTGACGCCACAGGAAAATCCTTTGGCGTATGGCCATAGCTTTTATAAGCAGGCAGCAATGGGAGTGCCGTGGGGTAATGTATAGCGGTTTCCACGCCATTTTCTTTCAGCAGTTGCTGCAGTTCGCAGCGGCGCCTGGTTCTTATTACATACAAATGAAAAACATGCCTGCAGCCTCTTCGTGTAACAGGCAATATTAGGCCAGTGTTTTTGACAGCTGAAGAAAACTTTGCAGCTACAGCTATTCTTTTTTCAGTCCAACTGCTCAGGTGGGGCAACTTTGCATTAAGTACAGCAGCCTGCAAACCATCAAGCCGGCTGTTACGGCCTTCCATTACATGCTGGTGCTTTACCAATTGGCCGTGGTTGGCAATCATCCGCAGTTTTTCTGCTACTACTGCATCATTTGTGGCCATACAGCCTGCATCGCCATAAGCGCCTAAATTTTTACCCGGGTAAAAACTAAAACTTGCGGCCGTGCCAAATGACCCAGTCATTTTACCATTGATAGTTGCCCCATGGCTTTGTGCACAATCTTCTATTACGGCCAGGTTATGCTTTGCTGCCAACTCCATCACAGCAGGCATATCAGCAGGGTGCCCATACAAATGGACTGGTATAATTGCTTTTGTTTTTGGGGTAATGGCTGCCGGTATTAGATTTACATCAATGGTGTAATCATCAGCATTCACATCTGCAAACACAGGCTTTGCCCCCATATTGCCAACGGCTTCTGAAGTGCTTATCCATGAGTTGGCTGGCACAATTACTTCATCGCCGGGGCCGATGCCGAGGGCTTTTAAAATTATTTCAATTGAGTCTGTGCCGTTGCCGCAGGCTATTACATTCTGCATGCCGAGCCATTGGGCAAATGAGGCTTCAAAATTCTTAACAGCGCTGCCGCCTATATAAGCGGAGTTTTTTATCGTGCTGCTTATGGCCGCATCAATATCATCTTTTATCGAAAGGTATTGTGCGTATAAATCTGCAAAAGGGATGGTCATGTGTAAATTTAATTCTATGCTAACGGTTTGGCATGGCCTTTATTTTTTTTGCCGGGTTGCCGGCATAAATACCCGGTTCTGTAATATTTTTTGTAACCACTGAGCCTGCGCCTATTACCACATTGCTGCAAATGCTCACCGGCATGATAGTGGCATTGGAACCGATAGACACATTGTTGCCAATATTTGTTTGCTTCCATTTAGTTGAATCGCCGCCTGCCGGGCCGCCGCTTGCAAAAGTATCGTTGATAAACATGGTGCCATGCCCAATGAAACAATGATTGCCTATGGCCACCATTTCACAAATAAAACTGTGGCTTTGCACTTTTGTGCTGTTGCCAATGGTTACATTCTTTTGTATTTCTGTAAATGGCCCAATAAAACATTTGGCTCCAATAGTGCAACCATACAGATTAACAGGGTGCACAATTTTTACGCCTTCTCCAAACTGTACATCTTTTATGCCCGACTGGTATTCAACCGGTGTATTCATTTATTAGCGGCTTTGTAAATTTTATCAATTATTTCCACAGTCTTAAGCCCTTCAAAGGCGCTGGTGGTAATGGCCGCATTGTTTTGCAGCACATCAATTACGTTGTCATACACTTTGTCGTGGTTGCTCATTGAGCCTACATAAGTGCCGTAGTTGTTAGGCCGGTTGCCTTCGGGCAGGTTTTCAATCTTGTAATTTTCTATGCACTGGTATTCCAGTTCGTTCAAATATTGCCCGCCGATTTTTACGGTGCCTTTATCGCCAAACAATACCAGTGAGCCTTCCATATTTTTTTGGTAACTGTTAACCGTATAGTTGATGGTGCCGATTACACCGCTTTGGAATTTTAATATCACAGCGCCTGTGTCTTCAAATTCAATAATGCCTTTATGTGCAAAGTTGCCGGTGAATGCTTTCACGTCTTCAATATCGCCAAGCATCCAGTACAGCAAATCTATAAAATGGCTGAACTGTGTATAGAGCGTGCCGCCATCAAGGTTCATTGTACCTTTCCAGCTATCGTGGTAATAATCGTTGTTCCTGTTCCAGAAACAATTCAACTGGAAGCTGCTTAGTTTTCCGAGCCTGCCTTCATCCAGCATTTTTTTTACCGCTTCTACGGGAGGGTTAAAACGGTTTTGCTTGATAGCAAATAAACGGCGGTTATTTTTTTCTGCAGCCTGAATCATTTCGCCGCAATCAGCCGGGTTTATCGCCATTGGTTTTTCGCACAATACATGAAAGCCTGCTTTTAATGCTTTTACAGAATGCTCTTTATGCAGGCCGTTAGGCGTGCAAACAGCAATTACCTGCACCTCCTTTTCTGCTGCCAGCATTTCGTCAATATTGTAATACACCCTTGCATTGTATGCAGCGCCCAATGCATCTGCTTTTTCTTTCACAGTGTCGCATACCGCAGCCAATTTTGCTTTGTTGTTTATATGCTCGGCATGGCGCTGGGCTATGCGGCCGCAGCCTGCTATGGCAAATTGCATCATGTTATAAACGTTATCTTTTAAAAACTTTTTTTAAAGGCCTTAAAAACTTGTATTCATCAAAAATAGAAATACCCATTTCATACCGGTTGTGCGGAACCGGCGGGGCCTTGATATATTCGTCGAATTCCTGCTGCGTAAAACCCAGTTTTTTTATTACCAGCTCCATATCGCTTTGCAAAAGCCCGGCCGGGTATGCAGGCTGCGCCAGTTCTTTCAGCGCTTCTTCTTTCGTAATTTGCCCGGAAAAAATAAGGTTTGACAAATGGGCCTTGCGTTTATCGACATGGAATTTTTCCGGTAAAATGTATCCCTGATAAAACCTGGTAAAAACAGATTCGTAATGCTTGCCGCCGTAATCACGCCAGCCTAACTCATCAATAATTTTCCTTTTTGCATCTGCTTTTATATAAGTAATATAATTCAGTATAGGCCATCGTGTAAATGGTTTCACCCTGTCCACCACCCTTCTCCTTACCGGGCTCATTATAGGATAGCTTTTCAGTTTCATGGTGCCATGTTTTGCATGTATGTCTTTAAGGTTCGACATATTTTTGCAAAACCAAGACTGGGGCAAAACACTTTCCGTTACCACGTTCCTGCCATCAATTATATGTTTAATGCCAAATTTTTTGCAGAGTATGTCAAGCGCCGAAAAAATGGCCAGGTCAGTTACTGCTTCAATATCTATTACATTGGCTTTAAAATATGCCAACTGAATATCCCTGAACTCGGGCCAGTCAATAACATAAGTGTATAGCCCAAAATCAAGTTTTGATACAATGGATTCGATATTGGTTACAGCCAGCTCGCTGTTCCACCCATTATCAAAATGCACGCACAATACCCTGAGCCCGGCCTTAGATGCTATATAGGCAAGGTATGTGCTGTCAACACCGCCGCTAACGCCAAGTATGCAGTCGTACTTTTTACCTGCGCCATCTTTTTTCATGGTGGCAACTGCATTGTCAAATGCGGTCTTTCCCTCCTCGTCTTTTTTTACATAGCCCTTTTCTGCTTCAATGTATTGGTAATAATAATTGCAAATCCCTTTTTCATCAAAACTTATATCTGGGTCTGCAATGTTGTCCATTACAGATATGCTGCATTGGCGGTAGCCCTGGTGTAAATATTGATTGCTTGCTGTCACTGGGTGCGTTAAATTTTCAATTTAGTTTTTCTATATTGCTCAAATTTATCTTCCCTGATATAACCCCGGTAGCGTATTTTATTTTCAAAAGGCAGGCATTTCTCTTTTTCTAGCTGCTTAAGAGCCTGTGCAGGCACGCCACCTATAATGCAATACCCTTCGGGGAAAGATTTTGTTACCACAGCGCCTGCCCCCACAATTACCCAGTCGCCAAGTTCCACACCGGGCATAATCTTAGCACCAGCGCCTATCCAGCAATACTTCCCGATTTTTACCCGTGCTTTTACAGATTGCCTGCTGTCGTACACATCATGGTTAGCGCTTACTATTACTACATTGGGCGCCACCTGTGTGTAGTCGCCTATCTCTATGCCGCCCCTGCCCTGTATGTAACAGCCTTTCATAATGCCCGGATACGCATCAACGCCTACCAAAATATTTTCTGCATCATACACCTGGCTGCAATAATGCACCGGCCAATAAGCTGATTTATTATTGCCGATGTTTAGCACCTTTTGCGAAAACCAAAAAGTAAAATTCACTTTATTTTGATAGTCGCCCGTTTCCCTTAAAAAAGACAAATGCGGCAGCCGGGCAGCCAATACATGTATTATACGGAATGGGTTGCTTAGAAAATATTGGAGGCGGTTTTTCATACTGTTACCCTTTTGTAAATTTTCAACCGCTTCATATTGTCAAAGCAATTTTTAAAACGCAGTGCAATAAAATTTTTTAAAGTATCCCTTTGAAGCCTCTTTTTTAAAATACTTAAAACATGCTTTACTTTATCAGCAGGCAGCGGGCATTCCGGGTGTGTAAGGTATTTTACAGTAATTTTTTCGTAAGTATCCATGTAATCCCTTGCATCGGCCATTTCCCTTCCTGCATGCGCCCTGCTCCAAACCACCCCATCACACATCAGCAATACATCATGCTTTAATGAAAGCCTGTGCCACATTTCAAAATCGCTGCTCATGCGCTGGGGCAAAAAACCATTTTCTTTTTCAAAAACATCCCGCCTGATGATAGCTGAAAGCGGGGCTTTTTGAAAAATGCCCCTGCTGGAATAATTATACATATATGCCTCAGCGGGGCTAAGCAAAATCGGGTATGGTTTTTCTTCGTCCTGTGGCAAAGAGCAAAGCCCGTAACCAGCAGTTGGGTTAGCTTCCATTTGCGTTACCAATATCTCAAGGCCCCATGGGTATATAGTGTCGTCTGAATCTACATATTTAATATACTTGCCTGTTGCATAGCTTGCTGCTTTGTTCCTGTTGGGGTAATCGCCTACGTTATTTTCGTTAACATATACTTTTACCCGGCTGTCATTTTGGGCGTATTTTTTTGCAATACCAACTGTATTGTCCTTCGAGCCATCATCCACCACCAGCAATTCAAAATTTTTATATGTAGATGCCAGAACGCTTTCTATTGCTTCGGCAATATACTTTTCCCTGTTGTAGGAAGTCATCAATACACTGACAATCGGGGAACTCAAAATAAAAACTGGTTTATATATACTGCTTTCGCATTAAGCTGAGCGGCATAAATATCAATGGCAATTTATACGCAGGCACTGTTTCTTTTGACAACAGCTTCCAAAAAGGCTTAAAACCATATTTGAATAAATGGCGTGAAACAGCCGCTCTCAGGTACATTACTTCAATTACAAGCATGGCTCTTCTTTTTTGCTTTGCTGAGAGCGGGCAACCAGCTTCATTTAATATACGCTTGTGGATGGCAAGCCTTTCTTTCATCATTAGTGGCGCATTGCTGAATTGCCCAGCTGCCACCTGCATGTCGTGGCGGCGCCAATTAACAAGGCCTGGTTTCATTACTATCACGCCGCCTGTTGCTGCAAGCCGCAGGTTAACGCCAGAATCGCCATGTGTCTGCATATCCATTGGGAAGCCCTTAATTGCTTTAAAAGATGAAAGCCTGAAAATTGTATGGCTCGGGCTCCTGAATAAAAGCCCGCCTTTTTCAAAATGCCAGAGATATGCCTGCTGTGGCGGCAAAAAAAAAGGGAATTCATTTTCCGCCACTTTGCTTGTATTATTAAATGCCATCCCAAAACCACAAGCGGGATTTGCCTGCATAGCATCCACCATATATTGCAACGAGCCCGGGTAAATACAGTCATCGGAATCAAGGTATTTAATATATACACCCGATGCAAGGCTGGCAGCTTTGTTCCTATTGGCAAATTGCCCAAGGTTTTTTTCATTTGCAAATACTTTTACACGGCTGTCCTTACTGGCATAAGTATTTGCAATAGCAAAAGTGTTGTCTGCAGAACTATCGTCCACAACAATAGCCTCAAAGTTTTTGTATGTTGAGGCCAAAACACTTTCAATAGCTTCAGCAATATATTTTTCCCTGTTAAAAGCAGTAATTAAAATGCTTACCAGAGGTTCATTGCTATCCATAAAACAAAAACAGGCAACTGCCTAAAACAATTGCCCCCTCAACATTTTGGTAATGGCATTAGGCATCCATGGCTGGTCCAGCCTTGATCCTATTTTCTTCTTTACAGAATGATGGCACGGCTTGCCGGGCGTTGCTGCAGTTTCTTTAAAAAAATCCTGGTACTTTGGAGATTGCACAGCAGCATTAAAATGATTATTCACTTCCTGAAAAGCATTGCTGCTCATTTTTTCAAGCGCTTCCCTGTTATGATGAAGCCATGCAATTTTATCTGCAAAAGCAGTATTGTCATTTTCTGCACACAAAAAACCATTCACGCCGTCTTTAACCAATTCCCTTAAGCCGCCGGGCAAATTAGTAGCTACCGGCACCACACCAGCCGCCATAGCCTCAAGCAAGGCTACGGGAAAACCTTCAAACTTTGTTGGAAACACAAAGACATCGGTGGAGAGTATATTTTGAAAAACACCGGATGCTTCTGCAGGCGAATCAAACACTACATCATTTTTTCCCTGCCATTGCTTTTTTAGTTCGGCTGTTTTAGGGCCACGGCCCATAATAAGCCATTGCACAGCAACTCCCTTTTCTTCAAGCAACCTGTTTATTTCATACAAATCAAAAATGCCTTTCCCTTCTTCGTGCCGGCCGAGGAACAAAAGTTTTA
This sequence comes from uncultured Ferruginibacter sp., assembly GCA_964426665.1. Classification (GTDB taxonomy): domain Bacteria; phylum Bacteroidota; class Bacteroidia; order Chitinophagales; family Chitinophagaceae; genus Ferruginibacter. Next base: position 13,237 of record CAYRRL010000006.1, read on the forward strand.
ACGGCTCATTTTTATCAGCAGCCCTGCGCTGCCGGCCACTAAGCGGAATGCCATAGGGCAGGTAAACAATATCTTTCTTCCTGCTTGCCATCAGCTGGCAAAGCGCTTCATAAAAAAAATATGAGTGGCAGATAAATTTGTCAACCACATCGCCATAAAAAATAGCCAGTTTTACATTGTAGGCATCATGTACTATCTGCACCACTTTTTTAGGGATGTTAAATGCCTGCAGCATCAGCATATCATACACATCATTAGTAACAAGCACGCCTGGCCCATTGCTCACTGCTTTGGCAAGGTTGCCAAACACGTCGTACCAATTTTCCTTTTTTGAGTATGAAAAATGTTTTACAGGAATGCCATTGCCAAAAACTGATGTGATTGGCGAAAAATTATTTTCTCTAATATCAAGTATTACAGCTTCCTGCGGCAATGCTTCAGGGCCGCGGTACTGAATGACATTTGAAAGCATACTGGTAATGCCTCCAAGATTATTTACCAACACATAGGTTACGGCAGGTGCTTTCATTCTTATTGCTGTTGTAAAAACCAGTTGATGTATCTTTCAACCCCTTCTTCAAGTGTTATTGATTTCTTATAGCCTAACGATGCGATCTTATTGATGCCTGCCTGCCAGTGCAAAGGGTCTCCTTTTTTTTGCTGCCCATTAAAAGATATTTTTTTTGCGCCCGGGTAACATTGCATAAAAATATTAGCCAGCTCCCTGATGCTTGTTGCATCTCCGTTGCCAAGGTTGTAGATATCGTTTTTGAAACTTCCCTTTTCCAATACCAGTTCTATTGCCGCACAAAAATCAACAATGTTTATAAAGTCCCTCGTTTCACTACCGGTACCGAATAATTCTATTGCTTCGTTTTGTTTTAACCTGCTGCAAATATCCCATAGCAACTGTTTGTAAAGCCCCTGCCCATACACAGAAAACGGCCGTATAACGGCAATAGGCAACCCAAAAACATCATGGTATTCCCTGCAAATTATTTCACTTGCCAGTTTGTGGTAGCCGTAAGGCGACATGGGTGCAGCTGCATGCGATTCGCTTACAGGCAAAGCCGCAGGGTTGCCATATACTGCAGCGCTTGAAAGGTGTACAAACCTGCAGGCAGGTTGCCGCCTGGCAATATCACTGAGCACTTTTGCCACTGCTGTTGCATTGGCTTCAAAATCATTAAATGGGTGCTCAATAGAATATGGCACACTGCCGCTGCCTGCTGCATTAATACAGGCAAAGAAATTATTCGCCGAAATAAAATCGTCGAAATCCGGCGACAATAAAGAGAGCTTATGATATTGGTATTGCCCGGTTGGGTATTCAACAAGGTCGCAACCAGCAACATTATAGCCTTTCCCTAAAAAGTGCTTTGTGATATTGCTGCCAATAAAACCCCTGCAACCAAGAACTAAAATAGACGGCGCCTGCAATGTTTACGGTTTAAAAATAATACCCTGCCCTGTTGGCAATTGAAGAATGGGCACATTTTTTTGTTTAGCAAATTCATTAAACGCAGCTTTCTGCTCTTCATGGCCTTTAAAGCCATAGTCATCTAATATTACAACGCCACCGGGCACAATTTTATCCCAAAAAAAGTGGGCTGCAGCGATTTCCGGCTCCACACAATTCATGTCAAGTGACAGGTAACAAATTTTTTCTGCTTTGCACTGCGGCAATGTTTCAGGCACAGTGCCTTTTATAATTTCTGCAGGCAGGCCCTTAAAAAGCTGGCAAACCCAGTCATAGCATTTTTCGTATTTGTTGTACTTTTCATAAAGGCCTGATGCTTTTTCCTTTTCTGTCAAATGATCAAAAGCAAGCCCTTCATAAGTATCAAGCAGCCAAAATTTTTTATTGAGCGAAGGGAAATTGAGGTACTCCATTAACGCCATCGCATAGCCGCCTTTATACACTCCACATTCAACAAACTCGCCTTCCAGGTTTTTTACTTTGTTCGCAAAAAAACAAACAATAAAATACCGCCAGCGCATATCAAACTTAGCGCCGTCAATACCACGCCAGTCATTCACCGTTAAAGAACGCTGGTATGATTTTACAAACAAAGGGTCGCTAAGGCAATCATTATTATTAAAAACAATAAGCCCGTCGGAATTATAGCCCGGCTCCCTGCTCACAACAAACGACTGGCTGTTGATGCCACGGTAATTTTTAAAAAACCATAGCACCTTTTGCCATTGCCTTTGTATTTTTCGAATCATACTTTTTTAAAATTACTCCTGCTCATTATACCGCATAATTCTTTGTGGGTTGCCCACCACCACTGCATTGGCGGGCACGTCGTTGGTAACAAATGCACCAGCGCCAATAATTGCACCGTTGCCAATTGTTACGCCTTTTAAAATAACAGCATTAAAACCAATCCATACATCATCGCCAATTACCACTTCTGCTTCCCTTAAATCTACATTTTCCTGCAGGCCGCCGCCATAAAAAATCTGCATAAAATCTTCATGCCTTTCTTTTGCACCTAAAGGATGCGATACGTTGTCGTGGATATTTACATTGTGTGAAACCAGCACCCTGTTGCCGATAGAAATTTTTTTTGCTGACCATATACGTGTGCCGGGGCCAATGTAGCAGTAGTCGCCTATTGAAATATTGCCCCCATGTTTAAACAGCATCAGTTCGCCATACACTACTGTTTGTTTGCCTATGGTAATGCATTCCCTTCTCTTCCTGAAGTTTTTTATTTCCGCATTGGCAATCGCCACTGTATCATCAAATGTTGCTGATTCGTTTTTTTGTTTTATATCTGCAATCGCCATTCGGTGGCGGTACTCAAGGTGCGCCGCTTTGTATATTTTAAATACAATATTTTTCAAAAATTGCTTCACAAACCCAACCTGAATTTAAGACGGTCATAAAGATAATTAAGGCGCTTCCAGAATAGTTTTAAGCCGTGAACGTATTTCTTATATGTTAGTGCAACAGGTTTTTTGAACTGCCTGTCTTTAATAATGCCGTCAAAAAAAGCCAGCAGGTTTTCATCTTTAATAAAAGCTGGTTTTTCAAACCCGCTTGCAAACGGCGCTTCCATTATCATATCAACAGCAGCATCCGGGTTTGCTTCCAGTTCAAGCATTTTTTCAATCAGTTTGTCTTCGGAAGGGAAGGAATGATAATTTAATATCCTTTTTTCATTAAAATCTTTACCCACTAATTCATTGCCCCAATACACCGGGATGCTGCCTGCCATTATCGGCTCCATTACTTTTTCGGTAGTGTAGCCAGGATAAGAGCTGTTTTCAAAAGAAATAACAAACTTGTAATCGCTTATAAAAGCCAGTTTATCTTTTACCGGGCCGCCTACGTTGTTAAGCGCTTTGCCCCCGGAGTCAACCTGTTTTATAGCACTCAGCTTGTTAAAAAAATCAATCCTCTTTTTTGCAGCCCCATTGGACACCACCATGCAGCAAAATTTTTTTTTGCCCAGCCATTCTTTTTTCAGTGTTTCCCTGTCTCGCTTTACAAAAAGGTTTTGCACGCTTTTGCCCAACTGCTTCGGGTACATATCTATATAGTACCCATACAGTGGAAAACGGTAATGGTTAGGCCTGTTATTGTAATCAAAAGTAATAGCATAATCACAGGCGCTGAAATCGGGCCGCATATTTTCGCAGGAAAAAAATACCCGTGTGCATTTGTATTTCAAATAATTTTTCCCAAAGCAGGAATAAATAACAAGGTCAGGGTTTTCCTCATCAAGCTCTACTTCATACTTTGTACGAAGCAGTGTAAGGAAAATATTTTCATCAGGCCGGTAGCCATTCCAGAAATCCGAGAAGTGAAGTTTGATTTTTGGCAGCAATGATTTCATAAATGAGTGCAATAAATAGAAGTACGGTATTGCTTATTTTCTTACAAACAGCACATTGCCCATATCCCAACCGGGTGGTATAGCTTCAACTGCTGCTACAAAGCCATTTGCTTCCAAAAAAGCCTTATACACAGAATACAATTCCACTCCCTCATAAGTTTCTTTTGTGCTTACCTCTGTATGTATTGCTTTAACGGTGCTTAATATTCTTGGTGAAGCCTCCAGCATTTTTAATTCAAAACCCTGCATGTCAAGCCATAAAAGATCTACCGTTTGGATATTATTTTTTTCTGCCCAATCGTCAAGCGTAATTGCATCTACCTCTATCTGGTTCTTAAAGTAAGTTTCAGGATGGTCATTCAAATGCTCCTTGGGCTGCAATAGCGAACTGGATGCATCAGACTTGCCACCACTTACAAAAAACTTTTGCTTGCCGCTAACATTGCTTAGGGCCATATTAAAACAATAGATGTTTTTTTTTGGCCGGGCCCTTTTGCATAAAGCCATGTATATTTCTGGCACAGCTTCAAATGCATACACTTTTGCATTCAAGATATCAGCCAATGCAATAGTATCTGCCCCATCATAAGCGCCGCAGTCAACAACTACCGGAGATGGCGGCAGGAATTTTTTTATGAAGCCTTTTGATATTTCCTCCCTTCTTGCCTTTGGAAGGCCCAGGCGCTGAAAAAGAAAAAGGTATTTAAAATAATACAGCGCTGAGCGTGCTTTTGAAATTAGAATCATTGTACAGGTATAATCTGTATTATGTCTTTTGCTATAGAAAAACTATAAGGGTGCGAAGCCCTTGAAACAATTTTTTTTAATTCTGCAACGGAAGGGTAATCGTTTTGCCCGGTGAACAACCTTGCATCATCAATTAATATTACATGGCTATGTTTGTCTGCCAGCAAGGTTTGCAATTCGCTAAGCACTGGTGTGTCTTTTTCGCCTTTGGCTGTAACAAAATACTCGTCCCCAATAAAAAACTCAGATGAGTAATGCCCATCAAGCCAATACAGGGAAGGCCGGTTGATTTTCTGTACGAGGCTCTGCAATATTTTGCCGCTGTCGCCCTGCAATATTTGTACATTGCTGTCTGCTTCAAACCTTTTTGCAGCTTTTGCAGCAAGCTCCTCAGAAAGTTCTATTGAGTATACCTGCCTGAATTTATCCTTGAAGTACTCTACAGTATCGCCTCTGAATGTGCCTGTTTCAACAAACACTTCAGTAGAAAACCTGTTGGCAAAAGAATTAATTATGGCCCTTTTTTCTTCATAAGAAGGGCTTTGCTTTTTGCTAAAATACCTGCGGTAATGAAAAGAGATGATATGCCTGATTTTTTTCATTCAATTAATTGGGGGTGGAATTTCTTTGTTGCTTTTCTGCCTGCAGCCCTTGTTACTTTTTGGCAAGCTTGTTTTTAAGGCTGGCCAGCTTTTGCTTCACTTTTTTCAGGGCAGTTTTTTTCTCAAGCAAAATTTCACGTACTGTTTCTTTGCCAGCACTGTCGAGTGTAACCAATTGTACCTTTCCGTAACTGGCATTTATTTTCGCTTTGTCTTTTGGGTTGAGCCCATAAAAAAGGTTGCAGCCCAAATGGGCAAGCATATGATAGCCAGCAGGGATTAAAATATCTTCTAATTGGCTTTTATGCGCCTCATCTTTATACTCGATAATGAAAATATGCGGCCTGAATTGCTTCAGGTTAAGGCCTTCCAGCGCTTTTATTTCGTATCCTTCTATATCAAGCGATACAAAATCAATATGCGGGACTTTTTGTTCTTCAAAAATCGTATTCAAAGTCCGCATTTTTACTTTCTGCTCCTCAAAGCCATGGAAGAAACTTTTGTAGTGTTCCTGCCACCTTGCTTCTTCTGTTTTGTCAAGTGTAGAAAGGCTCCCGATTTTGTTTGCATAAAAGGTAACCTCGTCAACAT
>CAYRRL010000007.1:0-17575 GCA_964426665.1 uncultured Ferruginibacter sp.
CTTGCTTAGCCGCATCAATAAAAGAAGCATTGGTAAAATAACCGGGAAACCCAAGATGGCCATAAGTACCGCATTGTTATTGGCCTTAGCCGCAATGGCGCTCATTAAAGTAAATACGAGGCTGATACTGGTGCCGCCTAAAATAACAATGCCAATAAATTGCATAGCATTGCTTACCGGGTTATTGATAAAAACAGAGTATAAAAAGAGGCTTATCAAACTCATTACAAGCATAAGGGCAAGGTTGTACACTAATTTGGCCAGTACAAAAGCAACCGGCGATACAATACTGTAATAATACAACATGCGCCCCCTGCTTTCCTGCAAAAAACTTTTTGCTACTGCATTTACACAAATAAATAATTGTATTACCCAAAACAGGCCGTTCCAAACTTTTGCATCCAGTTCATCCACTGACAAAGACAAAACAAAAACCGTAGAGGCGATATACAACAGGATGCCGTATAAAGTATGCTGCTGCCTTAGCTCAAGCAACAAATCTTTTTTAAGCAAACTGTACGCAGCTTTCATCATAGCGCTGCAAGATAAAATAATAAGGTTGTTGCAAGCCCTTTCTTAAAAAATAGCTAGCGTGGTTTTACGCATTCATCGGGGAAAAATACTTTTTCACCGGGAAACAGGGCGCTTATTATGCACAAAAACTAAAAAAAATGCAGCAAGCAGGTTTTTCAATCAAAAAATCTATATATATTCATCCCTAAATTTTTAAAATCTAAAACAATGCTTATGAAAAAACTGCTACTGGTTTTTCTGTCCGGCGTATTTTTTAATGCCGCAATGGCGCAACAAAATGCCTGGCGTTCCCACACAAGCACAGCCGTTATTACTAAAGAAAGAGCTGTGTCCAGATTATCCTTTCCAACAGAGTTTAAATTATTTGATGCAAACATTGCGCCCCTGCAGCAGGAGCTTTTTAAAGTTGTTGGCAATGCACAAAGCCATTCTTCAATTATAAGCCTGCCAAATGCCGAGGGCGGGCTTGAGCAATACGAAATATTTGAAGCATCAAATTTTGAGCCTGCACTCCAGGCACGCTTCCCTCAGATAAGGGCTTTCTCCGGAAGAGGCATTACTGACAGGGCCGCTACACTTAAACTAAGCTATTCCCCGCAAGGTGTACAGGGCACAATATTCAGGACCGGCAAAGCGAATGAATTTATTGAACCGTATTCTGAAGACCATACAATATATGCCGTGTTCAAATCGCAGCGCAACCCAAGCCAACTGCCATGGTCGTGCAGGACACCGCAGGAAAATTTGGCTGCTTCATTAAATAACGATGTTGCTGGTTCGGGTGTTACAGCAAGAAGCGGCGGCAACTTAAAAACATTGCGCCTTGCACAATCTGTTACAGCAGAATATTCAAATTATTTCGGCGCAACCAGTTCATCACAAGTTGCATTGGTATTAGCTGCCGTAAACGCAACAATGACACGTTGCAACGGCGTATATGAAAAAGATTTGGCGATACACCTTAATCTTGTTTCAAACACAACAAGCGTATTTTATTATAGTGCATCTACCGACCCGTATTCTGCTGCAAGCAGCGGCGCCGGCGGCGCATGGAACAGTGAACTGCAGTCAACCCTTACTTCTGTTATTGGCGAAGCTAACTATGACATAGGCCACTTGTTTGGCGCAAGCGGCGGTGGCGGCAATGCAGGCTGTATTGGCTGCGTATGTACCAATAACTCCAAGGGCAGCGGCTACACATCACCTGCCGATGGCATTCCGGCTGGCGATAATTTTGATATTGATTATGTAGTGCATGAAGTAGGCCACCAATTAGGTGCTAACCATACATTTTCTATGAGCAATGAAGGGACTGGCGTAAATAAAGAACCAGGCTCTGGTATTACAATTATGGGATATGCAGGCATCACAAGTTATGATGTGGCTGCACACTCAATAGATATATTCCATCAGGCATCTATTGCGCAGATACAAACAAATATCAATTCAAAAACATGCCCTGTTACAACAACAATTGTAAATTCCACACCAGTTGTTGCGGCAGTAAGCAATTATACAATCCCTATCAGTACGCCATTTGCTTTAACAGGTTCGGCAACCGATGCTAATGCCAGCGATGTGCTTACATATTGCTGGGAGCAAAATGACAATGCTTCCTCTTCACAAACAAACGCCAGCAGCCGTGCAAGTGCAACGAAAACAACCGGGCCTAACTGGGTTTCCTTTCCTGCAACCACATCACCAACAAGATACTTCCCGAGGTTGGCAACAATACTTGCCGGCGGCACCACTACTGGCCCTTTAACTGGTGGCGATGCTACCATGGTAACAGAGGCTTTAAGCTCTGTTGCAAGGACATTAAACTTCAGGCTTACTGTAAGGGACAACGCTCCTTATAGCTCAACAGCACCGGTATCAGTTGGGCAAACACAGTTTACTGATATGGTGGTAACTGTTAGCTCTGCTTCTGGCCCATTTGCTGTTAGTTCACCCAACACTGCAGTTTCATGGGCAGGCAATTCAACTCAAACGATTACATGGAGTGTAAACAATACTACAGCAGCACCTGTTAGCTGCGCTAATGTAAAGATATCTTTAAGCACTGATGGCGGCAACACATTCCCAACTGTATTAGCTGCCAGTACACCTAACGATGGCAGCGAAGCATTGGCAATACCAAATACGCCAACAACCACAGCAAGGATAAAAGTGGAAGCGGTTGGCAATATCTTCTTTGATATTTCTAATGCAAACTTTACTATCACTTCCGGCTCTGCCTGTGCCAATGCAAGCGGCCTGGCTTCTTCGTCAGTTGCTACTACAAGCGCAAACCTTAGCTGGAATGCAGTAAGCACTGCTACAAGCTATACAGTAGGCTACAAATTAAATTCATCTTCTACGTGGACCGACTTAGCAGCGCAAACAACAACTTCTGCCAGCCTTTCCGGGTTAGCTTCTGGCAGTTTGTACGACTGGAGAGTGGTTACAACATGTACTTCAGGCAGCAGCACAGCCTCTGCCCAGTTCACTACACAAACTGTATGTGTGGCACCAGCCGGCTTATCATCTACGCCGGGTTCTACAACAGCAACTGTTAGCTGGAGCGCTGTAACCGCAGCTACAAGCTATGCTGTAGATTATAAATTGAATTCATCTTCTACATGGGTATCTTTCTCCACTGCACAAACAGCAACGTCTGCTAATCTTACAGGTTTAGCTGTATCTTCTTTGTACGACTGGAGAGTAAGCGCTACCTGCCCATCAGGCACTACTACTGCTACACAGGCACAGTTTACAACAACTGCAGCGCCTGCATGCGGCTCGCCAACAGGCCTTGCATCTTCATCCATTACATCCAGCAGTGCAACTGTAAGCTGGGCTGCTGTAAGCGGCGCCGTGAGCTACGATGTTGGATATAAATTAAACACAGCAAGCACTTGGACAGTGGCCGCCACTGCTACCACTGCCACTTCCGTAAATATCACAGGGCTTGCAGCTTCCAGTTTGTACAATTGGCAGGTAAGGGCAAACTGCTCCGGCTCCAGCAGCGGTTATGTTGCAGCACAGTTTACAACAACTGCAGTTACTACCTGCCCGGGCGCTTATGATGTAAGCACTAATGGCACAGCCTCAGGCGCAGCACAAATTCCGTTTAATACAGATATTAAAGGCACAATCAGTTCCACTACGGATAATGATTACTACAAATTTGTAATTACTACCGGGGGCACAGCCACGCTTACGCTTACTACATTGCCTGCCGACTTTGATGTACGCCTGTACAGCAGCAATGGCACAACGCAGTTGGCTATTTCACAAAATGGAAGCACTACCAGCGAAACCATCAGCCGCACTTACACTGCAGGCACTTACTACGCCAGGGTGTATGGCTACAACGGCGCCAACAGTACTACATGCTACACATTGAAAGTGGCTCTTGGCACTGCTACAAGGGCAGCTGATGAAATCCCTGTTGCAAGCAGCAAAAAAATACTTTCAGTTTACCCTAACCCGGCTCAAAGCACGCTGAACATTAACCTTACCGGTTACGAGGGCGTTTCTTCAATAAGCCTGATGGATATTAATGGCAAACAGGTAGCTGTTAGCCGCACGGCACAGGTAAATTCAAAAATGGATATTTCTAAACTGGCTAAGGGGCTTTACTTAGTAAAAGTTGTTACTGCCAGCGGCGAAATATTGAATACTAAAGTTGTGAAGCAGTAATTGCTTTATAAATAATGACGGCAACGGGCGGCTTTAGCCGCCCGTTTTTTTACGCAGTAAAATTTTGATTTAATCCTTTATGGCCAGCTTAGCCTGTTTTATTTCCACCCTTGCAAAATCATATAACCAGCACAACCATAGACAATCCTTGCCACCTTTTCCCCATTAAGCAACCCCATCATGCCCAATCCCCATTACCTTTGCAAAAAAAATCAATTATGCTGGACACGATTGAAAGTGCGATTGAAGATATAAAAAACGGCAAACTTGTAATAGTGGTGGATGACGAAGACAGGGAAAACGAAGGCGATTTTATTACCGCTGCTGCCAACGTAACACCAGACGTCATCAACTTTATGAGCATGCATGGTCGTGGGTTGATATGTGCGCCGATAAGCGAAGAGCTTTGCAATAAATTTAATTTAGAGCCGATGGTGAGGGACAATACTTCCCTTCACGCCACACCGTTTACAGTAAGCATAGATTTATTAGGCCATGGCTGCACTACGGGCATTTCTGCCAGCGACCGCAGCAAAACAGTGCTGGCATTGATAAACCCCGGTACAAAGCCTGAAGATTTTGGAAGGCCCGGGCATATATTCCCATTAAGGGCAAAAAAAGGCGGCGTTTTAAGAAGGTCGGGGCATACTGAGGCAACAATTGATTTGGCTAGGTTGGCAGGCTTTGGCGAAGCCGGCGTGCTGGTGGAAATAATGAATGAAGATGGCACGATGGCAAGGCTGCCGCAGTTGAGGGAGATTGCAGCAAAGTTCGACTTAAAGCTGGTCTCTATAAAGGATTTGATTGAGTACAGGCTTACCAAGGAAACGCTGATACATGAAGAAGAGCGTGTGCAAATGCCAACCAAGTATGGTTATTTTGAATTGATAGCGTTTCGCCAGCTTAATACCGGCGATATACATTTGGCTATAAAAAAAGGCGAATGGGAAAAAGACGAGCCCGTGATGGTGAGGGTGCACAGCAGTTGCGTAACAGGCGACATATTAGGCTCCCTTCGCTGCGATTGTGGGGAGCAACTGCACAAAGCCATGGAGATGATACAACAGGAGGGGAAAGGCCTGGTGTTATACATGAACCAGGAAGGGCGTGGCATTGGCCTTTTAAATAAGCTAAAAGCATACAAACTACAGGAGCAGGGCCTTGACACAGTGGAAGCTAACCTTGAGCTTGGCTTCGGCATGGACGAAAGGGACTATGGCGTGGGCGCCCAAATACTCCGCCACCTCGGCATAAGCAAAATGAAACTGATGAGCAACAACCCACGCAAGCGTGCCGGGCTGCTGGGCTATGGGTTAGAGGTAGTGGAGAATATTGCCATTGAAGCAAAGCCAAACGAGCACAACAAAAAATATTTAACTACAAAAAGGGACAAACTGGGGCATACTATTTTAACAGGCCACAAATAATTTAAAAATCTTTTAGCTGTGCCTTCTTATCGCCGCACCATTCAACAAACAATACATTGGCTATAGCCTTTGCAATCTTGCTGAAATCTTTTCGGTAAGCAAGGCTTAAGCCTGTCCTGTTGCGCTGCCCTACCAAATCGTAATTGGTGCGGTTAAAAGCCACCAGCCGGAGGCGGCCGCTTTTGGTAAATATCCATTCAAGTGTTACGTCTGGCGTTACCAATACGCCGGTGTTTTTGTTTGCATAAGGATTATTGTAATCAAGGTTTAGCCCTGCGGTAATGATAAGCTTTCCATTAAACACAGTATAAACAAAATTGCTTTTGGCAGCCGCCTGCAGGCGGGATACATTTTGTTCCAGTTGCTTTGGGTCAAGGCTTGAAGAAAAATCAAAATTGAAGCTCAGGTTTTTTACATATTTCTGCAGCAGGCTATTAAAGAAATTGGAAACAGCGCCAGACACCACGCCGCCAATGGTATTGGATAAAATACTATAGTAGCTGCTGGTTGTAATAAAACTTTCGTTGCTGCTGATAAATGAGTTAAACAACAATAAAGATGTAATCTGTTTATTCATATCGTTTTCATCCTGCTTAAACTGCTCCAGCCTTCTTACAACCATAAAATCCGGGTTGCTGCCGGGGGGCAATTTTATATCAAATGCAATATCCGGTTTCATTAATGTGTTGGTTAACCGGGCCAGTATCTGTACATTGCTTTTTTGGCCATAGCTTGTGCTGTTTGATGAAAGCGCTTTTAAGTCCACATTTTCTGCCATGTATTCTGCTGCGATATTTATAGCAGCGTTGAAAGGGTCTCCATTCCAGATAATACTGCCACTGTTTACAGTAAAGTATTTCTTTAGGAAGGTTTGAAAATTAAAAGTGTATTCGCCTTGTGTAATATCATAGCGGCCGGTAATTTTCAGGTCTTCTTTATTGCCCACGCTTATATCAAGATAGCCATTGCCTGTTCCTTTAATCACATCGCCGGTGGCTTCATCCAGAATTACATCCACTTTACAAGCAGGGTTTGCCGTTAGCCCCATCTTTACCAGCACATTGGCAGCCGACTTGCTTTTGTATTTTTCCTCCATAGCAGTGCCAAACTGAACAAAGTCTATGTAGTCCACATCCTCTTTTTCAATGCTGTTGCCGCTTACAATATATACATGGCTGCTGTCTGTAAGCGATGGCTCGCCGTTTATAGCCATCAGTATATTGTTCTGTGTACCATTGATGGACATGCCCGCCTTGCCAATCACTTTGCCATAAAACTGCGGGTTGTCTTTCCTTGTAGTGTTTAGCACCAGCAATTTGTCTGAATTCAAAGCAATATTGCCAAACTCCATATCGCTGAAAAAACGGTGGTACAGTTTGCCGCTCAGCGTTGCTGTATTGTTTAAAGTGTCCTTCAGTTTTATTGTGCCAAAATCAATTTCATTAGGTTTGAAAAATATTGCAGAGCCATTAAAGCTGTATTTGCACTGGGTATAGTTTACAATAAGCGAAGCGCTGTCAATATGGGCAGTTCCGGTTATCACGGTGTTTTTCCCATCGCTGTTGATGGAAAAATCAGATGTGTTGGCAGTGCCTTTTATGTCAGTGAACAAATCGCCCAGGTAAGCATTAAGAAAAGACAGGTTGAGTTTTTTTGATTTGAGCGCCATGTTTGTTTGTACGCCGCTGCTGTCTTTTAAATTAACTGTGCCTTCAATATCTATGTTGTTGTCTTTATTGTCTGAAATAGTTTTGGTGTACAAAACGCCTTTGCCAGCATCAAAGTAACCTTTTGATTTCAACAGGCCGATGGAATCGTCGCCAAACTTGAACGCTTCTGTTTTCAAATCGTATTCAATGTATGGCTTGCCAAAGGGGTTTTCAACAATAACAGTGCCGGATGCCTCGCCTTCCAGCGCTGGTTCCTTTAGCCCAAACGCTGCAATATCGCCAACCTGCACTTTTGAAAGGTTGATGACAATGTCGTTACTGCTGCCGGTTTCAGATGGTTGCGTGGAAATATTTATTTGCTGGTTGCCGTTTACAAACTTTACGCCGCTGGCACTTACCAGCGATTTGCTGAAAGATACTTCCCCGTCTTTTTCCAATTGCCACTTGCGGTCGTTGATGATAAAAGACGAAGGGAAAAAATGGATTTTTACGCCATCGCTTAATGTAGTGAGCCTTGCATTAACGGATGCTTCGCTGAGTGTTTTGCTGGCGCTTGTTTTAAGGCTTACATCGCTCACATCATTGGAAGAAACAAAATGCAAATCGGTAAAAGGCAAATGAAGGCTGTCAGTAATGGCTATGTCTTCTGCCGTTACAGTTGTTGAAAGCGAATCGAAGTTGCCCCTGCCCTGCAGCATTACATTGGTGAACTTCCTTCCGTCGTAACTAAACTGCGGCACTTCTGCATTTACATTCAGTTCGTTGCTTTGCAGTTTCAGGTTGCCATTGATAGTGCTGTTGTTAAAGCCTTTCAGTTTTTTGTCAACCAATTGAATGTATTCGTCAATGTTTTTTGTCTTTATTTCAAAACTAAAATCCTGGTTGCTTATTGGCCCTGATGGTTTTTTGATGTAAGCAGGGTAGTAGCGGCTGAGGAAAAATTGAAAAGCATCAGGCAGTTCTTTTATTTTAAACTGGCCGGACAGGCTGGCATCTACTTCGTTGGATGAAAGCGACAAATATTTTTGGTTGCCAATTTCCTGAGCTTTCATCACCAGGGAATCAAATGAAAGCGGCACGCCGTCGTTCATTAACTGTGCGTCTTTTATTTCGGCAGCGCCGGTAAAGTTGTCAATGTCGCTGCCGGTAAAATTGAAAAGGAAACGGCCTTTCAACTGGAATGGCCTGCCTGTGATGCCTAAGTTTTTAAAATATGATTTTGCCAGCGATGCATCAAAGTTAAACTGTGGCGCTGCGCCATTAAAGTCAATAGTGCCTGTTAGTTTGTCAATTTTTAAATTTGGGTCGTCAATAGAGGCAAGCCCATTAAAGAACTTCTTCTTAAAACTGCCGTTCAGCGAAATATTTTGGTAGTTATAACCATCGTATTCTATGTTCCTTACATTGCCATTAAATTTCGCATCTAAGTTTTTTGATGAAACGCCGCTGCCATTTACTTTTCCATTGAAAGTAATAAGCCCCAGTTTATTGTCATCTAAAAATTGGCCCAGCCTGAAATTTTGTGTTGAAAGCTGGCCGGAATAAACAGAAGGGCTGTTGGCCGGGAGCTTCAGGTTAAGGTCGCCCGTTACAATGCCAAGGTTTGTATTGATGGTGCCAAAAGCAACAAAATCGCTGATGGTGCCGGTAAAATTACCTTTGTAGGAAATATTGCCAAGCCTGTTCAGCTTAGGCTGTTCAACTGTTTTTAAAGAGGGCACTACTAAAACAAGCTCGCCGTAATTTGTTTTCAAATCACGGGAAGCAAAATCTATAAATGCTGTTTCAATATCTGGCAGCCCCCTTATAGTAATATCGCCATCTACAGAAGTATTGCCGCTTTTAATTACCATTTTATTGGCCACCAAATTGTCGATAGTGCCACGGGCATTGCCGCTAAAGCTGAAAACACGTTTCCATGATTTTACTTCCGGCGCAAAAAAAGCAAGGTCGTCAGTATTCAATTCGCTGTTGGCAAAATTGCCCTGCAGCCTTATGTTGTGCAGGAAGTGCCCCATGTCTTCATCAAAATCTTCGTAGCGCATGGAATAGTAATTGCCCAGCCTGCTTTTGTTGGTTTGCAAATCAAGGTTGTTGAATTCCATTACCTCAGGCGTAAACTTCATATTTGCCTGCAGCTTTTTTACCTCAAAGCCGCTTTGCTCTTTTGTAGCCAGTGTGATATTGGTTGATAAAGTATCATTTGCCAGCCGCAGGTTTTCCATATCGGCGCTGATGCTGCTGAAGCGTATATGGCTGCCATCAAACACATTTGCGTAAGCAGCCCTTGCTGTTTCGGAGTCGTTGGCAAAAGCGCCATTGGTGATACGCAATTTTTTTACTGATAATACCAGGCTGCCCTTGTGTTGCTGCCATTCTTTTTTTACATACGGCGGCGGCATCCATCCTTGCCTGTCCCTTTCGCCGGTATAGTCTGATATGGAAAACGAGGGGCTGTCAATATCAAGTTTGCTGATGCTGATAATGCCTTTTTTTAAATCAAATGTGTCTGCAAACAAGTTTAGGGATTTCAATGAGCCAATCTGGTCTTTTCCTTTCCATTTATCAATTTGCCTGAATACAATATTTTTCAATTGCATTTCCTCCACTTTCAATTCAATTCCTGCTGTGGTGTCTTTTTCTTTTTTAGGGCTGCTGAAAAAGTCAATCAGGAACTGGTGGTTCCAAACAGAATCTGTATTGCGGCTCATATTTACCTGTGCATCTTCCAATGCCACATAATGAAGCGTTATTTTGTCTTTTAAAAAAAACCAGTCGGTTATTTTGATAGTGGCGCTGCCGGCATACAATAATGTGTCTTTGTGCTGGTCTTCCACATACAGGCCTTTCAAATCAAGCTTGTCAAAAAAATGCAGGTTGATGTGGTTAATGTTGATTTTTGTGTGAAGCTCTTTGGAAAGCTTGCTGGCGACCTTGCCTACCAGCCATGTTTGCACAGCGGGCACCTGAAGGGTAAACCAAACCGTGCCAGCCAGCAGTATAAAAAAAAGGAAAAAACTCAGCTTGTGCTTTAGCCTTTTAAAAACGAACCACCAGGCGGCTGCATAGCCAATCAGTAAAATATAAAATACCCAGCCGGGCAGTGCAGGCTTTACTATTATAAACAAAAAGGCAAGCGCCAGCCAGAACAGCAGCGTAAGGGCAAACCACTTTAATATGTTAAGGCTTTTTTGCAGTTGGGATAACTAAGGTGTAAAAATAACGATTCGCCCTGTCAAGGCAAATTCAATACCAAATATTTATGATTATTTATAAGGGGTTTCGGCCTGTTATTTATTGATGGCTTATTTGCCTGTTTTCATGCCTGCATTGTAACCGAATGATTTGTTTTTAGGAATAGAAAGGCTTTCCCAGTTTTCATTCTTTATCATTTTGGCGATATAAATAATTTGCCCAACATGGTAAGGGTAATGCGCCAGTTGCCTGTTGATAGCATCCATCGCACTTAGCCCTTCGCCACGGATATAAATTGTTTTCAGCAAATCTTCCTCTTTTAAACTTTTTATGGCGCCAAAGCAACAAGCCCAGCCCTTTTCCCATATTTCAATTAGTTTTTCTTTTGACAATCCCTTTGTTTCAAATTCAGTGTCCCTGTTGCGCCATTCTTTTTCGCCGTCGGTGGTTAAAAAATCCGTCCACCGGCTCAGCATATTGCCACTCATGTGCTGGATTATTACGGCAATGCTGTTGCTTTCTTCGTTTGGCGCAAAATGGAATTCGCTTGTGCTTAGCACTGCAAATGTTTTATTGCCCAATTCTTTGTAATAACCAAGGCGCTTAATGGCAGAATCAAGGAAAACAGCACATATTTTTTGCATAATTATCAATTAATACATTTTCAATTATCCATTTGTCAATACCCTTCCGCCGCGTCATCGCCCCTTCTATCGCCAACGGCAATAATTCTATTCCCTTTTACCTGTATCATTTCCACTCTGCCTATGCTGCTTTTTTCCGTCATCTTATATCCCATGTTTCTTAATGCAGCAAGTATATTTTCATCAAAGCCTTTTTCATAATACACTTCGTCTGGCAGCCATTGATGGTGGAATTTCAGTTTGTTCACTGCATCTTCAGCGCTTAACTTAAAGTCAAGCACATTTACAATGCTTTGGAAAACGCTGGTAGGTATAGTCGTGCCGCCGGGTGTGCCAACTACCAAATATGGCTTGCTGTTTTTTAATACAATGGTAGGGCACATGCTGCTCAGCATTCTTTTGTTTGGGGCAATAGCATTTTTTTCATTGCCTATGGCGCCATACATATTCGGTACGCCGGGCTTTACGCTAAAATCGTCCATCTCATTATTTAATAAAAAACCAGCCCCGCCCACTACAGTGCGGCTGCCGAAATGCCCATTCAGGGTTGTGGTAACGCTCACCGTATTGCCTTCTGCATCTATAACACTCAGGTGCGTTGTTTCATCGCTTTCTTTAATAGTGCCTGCGTTAGTTGTTTTGCTGTTGCCTGCTTTTCCTGGGGCATAATCTTTCATCCGCTCTTTTAAATATTTTTTGCTTACAAGTGTTTTCACAGGCACTTTCACAAAATCGCCATCGCCTAGGTATTCAGCCCTGTCTGCATAAGCCCTTCGTTCTGCTTCTGCCATCAATTGTATGCTTTCAGGTGTTTGGAATTTGAGTGCTGCAATATTTTTATTCTCTATCATGCCCAGCATTTGCTGCAATAAAATCCCGCCGCTGCTTGGCAAAGGCATGCTTATAATTTCATGCCCTTTATATTTAAAAGCAACTGCTTTCCTCTCTTTCGCTTTGTAGTTTTTTAAATCCTCATAACTAATAATGCCGTTGTTGCGCTGCATTTCTGCCACAATAAGCTTTGCTGTTTCCCCCTCGTAAAAGCCTTTTGAGCCATTGTCACGGATGCGTTTTAATGTAGCGGCAAGGTTCAGTTGCACCAGCACGTCGCCTTCTTTCCATGGCACAAGTTTTACAAATGCCACAGGCGATTTATTGAATTTTTTGAATTGGCCTGCATATTCATTCAAGTCATCTGCCTGCGCTTTGGTGATGGCAAAACCCTTCTCTGCCAAATCAATTGCAGGCTGTATCAGTTTTTTAAAAGGCAGTTTTGCATATTTCATGCTGGCAAACAGCCCTGCCACTGTGCCCGGCACCCCGGCAGAGAAAGCTCCGTCCTTTGATAAGTTTGTTTGTGCGTTGCCTGCGCTGTCAAGGTACATATCATGCGTTGCCTTGCCCGGCGCTGTTTCCCGGTAATCAATAGCAATATTCTTTCCGTTGCTTAAATGCCCAACCAAAAAACCGCCTCCACCAATATTGCCGGCACCGGGATAAACCACGGCAAGCGCCAGTTGTGTGGCAATGGCAGCATCTACCGCATTGCCGCCATGTTTTAAAATTTGAACGCCCACTTTACTGGCCAAAGGGTGGGCACTCGCTACAGCGCCATTGTTTACTGTTACTTTTTTTTGTATGCGGTATTTGTAAGGGTTAACTTGTGCTTTACTTTGCAGCAAAACAAAACAAATTAAAAATGCTGTGGCAATTGTCTTATTATTCATAAAGCAATTTTTCTTTTAGGGCAAATAACAGCAGCAATACGCATCGCCACCACTAATCAAATGAAAAAATATATACTGATACTTCTTTTGTTTAGTCCATTTTCATTAATGGCACAGCTAAAAAGCCCCGATGATTTTTTGGGCTATGCCCTTGGGAGCAAATTTACGCCGCATTATAAAATTGCCAATTACTTTACTTATGTATCTGCTGCTGCCAGCAAACAAATGAAATTGCAGGAATATGGGCAAACGTATGAGGGCAGGCCTTTGTTACTGGCTTTTATTGCATCTGCCGAAAATTTTCCAAAGCTGGAAGAAATAAGGAAAAATAATTTGCGGCTTACAGGTTTGCTGAATGACAAACCCGCCGATGCCAATGCGCCTGCAATAGTATGGCTTAGCTATAATGTGCATGGAAATGAAACCAGCAGCAGCGAAACAGCCATGAAAGTATTGTATGAGTTATTGAACCCTTCCAATATACAAGCAAAGGAATATTTAAAAAATACAGTGGTAATTATTGACCCCTGCCTTAACCCTGATGGCCGTGACCGTTATGTAAACTGGCAAATGCAAATGCTGGGAAAAGAAGCTAACCCAAACCCTGATGCAAGGGAACACAGCGAGCCCTGGCCTGGTGGCAGGGCGAACCATTATTATTTTGACCTGAACCGGGACTGGGCATGGCAAACACAAACAGAATTGCAAGCCAGGATGAAAGTGTACAACCAATGGATGCCGCATGTACACAGCGATTATCATGAGCAGGCTTATAATAACCCGTATTATTTTGCGCCTGCCGCTGAACCATACCACGAAGTAATCACTCCTTTCCAACGCAGTTTCCAGGAAGAGATAGGGAGGAACAATGCTAAATACTTTGATGCTAACGGCTGGTTGTATTTTACCAAAGAAGTTTTTGATTTGTTTTACCCTTCCTACGGCGATACATACCCATTGTACAACGGCAGCATAGGGATGACTTTTGAACAAGGCGGGAATGGCCGCAGCAGCACGGCTGTTATTACCAACACAGGCGATACGCTTACGCTAAACGAAAGGATTGAACACCACTACACTACTACCATGGGCACGCTTGAAGCTGTTTCAAAAAACACAGGCAGGCTGGTGCAGGCATTCAAAAAATTTTTTGACGATGCCAAAACAAATGGCGTGGGCGAATACAAAACATTTGTGGTAACAGATGCGGCAACAAATAAAATTGAAGCGCTGAAAAAATTGCTTGACGCAAACAATATTACATATAGCTACAGCAGTGGCGCTGCATTAAAGGGCTTTAATTATTTTACGCAGAAAGAAGAAGCATTTGCTACAAACAAAAGCCTGATGGTAAGCACATGCCAGCCAAAAGGCGTGTTGGCAAAAGTATTGTTTGAGCCAAAATCAAAATTGGCGGATTCTGTAACCTATGACATTACAGCATGGGCTTTGCCCTATGCCTATGGCCTGCAGGCGTATGCAGTAAAAGAAAAAATACCAGGCGATAATAAAAGTATTACAGGCAGCACGCCTGCTTTATTACCGGTGAATGCCTATGGTTATCTTATAAAGTACAACTCTTTTGAAGATGCAAAGCTGCTTGCTGCATTGTTGCAGGCTGGCATAAAAATGCGTTTTGCAGAGAGGGATTTTACAGCCGCAGGGAAAAAGTTTTCCAAAGGCACATTGATTGTTTTGAAAAAAGGCAATGAAGAAAAATTAACCGGCCTGCAACAAGCCGTTCGGAAATTCAATGCGGATGCAACAACAATAGAGTCTGGTTTTATGGAAGGCGGTTTTGATTTTGGCAGTGAAAAAATCCATTTTATAAAAAAGCCTAACGTGGCTTTAATAACCGGCAAGGGCAGCGACGCTAACGCTGCCGGTGAAATATGGCACTTGTTCGACCAGCAATTGAATTACCCCATTACATTAATAAACTCAGATGATATCGGCAATGTAAGCTGGAAGAATATTGACATCTTGATTGTGCCTAATGGCCGGTATAAATTTTTAAGCGATAAAGATGCTTCAGCCGATTTGAAAACATGGGTGAGGCAAGGCGGCAAAATTATTGCACTGGAAAATGCAGTGAAAGAAATGGCAACTGGCGAATGGGGCATTAAACAAAAAAAGCAAGACGATGAAAAGGACAAGAAGGAAGAGCAAAAACCAAATTATGCAGATTTAAAATTGTTTGCAGAAAACGAACATGAAGGAATTAAGAGTTTGATTGCAGGCGCTATTTACAAAATTGATTTAGACACCACACACCCGATTTCATTTGGGTTGGGCAATAATTACTTTGCATTAAAGCAGGATGATAATGTATATGAGTTTTTAAAAGAAGGCTGGAATGCAGGCGTGTTAAAAAAGGATAATTACGTGGCAGGATTTGTCGGCAGTAAAATAAAAGACAAGATAAAAGATGCTTTAATAATTGGCGAACAGCCAATGGGTGGCGGCGATATAATTTATTTGCCTGACAACCCTGTGTTCCGCAGTTTTTGGGAAAGCGGGAAATTGTTGTTAAGCAATGCGGTGTTTTTGGCAGGGCAGTAAAAAAAACTCATCATAAAATGTTTATTAATAAAAAACCATAGTAATGAAAGCACTATTAATTATTGCAGCATTTGCCTGCACTTCATCTTTGGCACTGGCTCAGGAAAAAGTGGATGAAAGGGACCTGCTTGAACTAAAGAGCAGAATGGAAGGTTTTTTTACAAGCGAAATGCAGTCTAAATCTGATACCGATTATTACAATATCCATTTGCACATGGCGCAAATATGGCCCCGTAGCGAAGATGGCTATTGGCTGTATGTAGAGCAGGCGATGGCTTCAGTGTTAAACAGGCCTTACAGGCAGCGCATTTACCATTTATACAGGCAAGACAATAAGACACTTGTAAGCAAAGTGTATGAACTGAATGCGCCCTTGCGTTTTGCCGGCGCTTATGCTAACGATGAATTATTAAAAGGGCTTACAAAAGATTCATTGATTGACAGGCAGGGCTGTGCCATTTATTTAAAGAAAGGCAAAAACGGTAATTTTTCAGGCTCAACGCCGGGCAAAAATTGCCTGAGCAGTTTGCGTGGCGCTGCATATGCCACCAGCGAAGTAACCGTGTACGGCGATAAACTGATAAGCTGGGACAGAGGCTGGGACAAGGATGATAAACAAGTTTGGGGTGCCGAAAAAGGAGGCTATCAGTTTATCAAACAAAAAGAAGAATAGCTTACATAGCCATAAATTTGCTAATCATATCCCGTCATTTAATGACGGGATATTTTGTTTTATGAATGGCAACGCTTGCATCTTTCCATAACTTACATTCGCAAATCAACTCTATATATGAAGCGAATTATTATTCTTTACTTATTACTTATTACTTATTGCTTTCCTCAGGCGCAAACACCCAAAACATATACATCTTCCGAAATTTTATTGCAGTTGAAAAAACTGAATGTGCTTGGGTCTGTGCTGTACATAGCAGCCCATCCAGATGATGAGAACACAAGGCTGCTTGCTTATTTGGCGAATGAAAAAATGTACCGCACTGGTTATTTGAGTTTGACAAGGGGCGATGGCGGGCAAAACTTAATTGGCGATGAACAGGGCATTGATTTGGGCTTGATAAGGACGCAGGAATTATTAGCGGCAAGAAGGATTGACGGCGCCGAACAGTTTTTTTCCCGTGCCTATGATTTTGGTTTTTGCAAAAGCCCTGAAGAAGCATTGGCCACATGGGGGCATGATAAAATTTTAAGCGACGTGGTATGGGTGGTGCGGCAATTTAAACCAGATGTAATTATTGCCCGTTTCCCTGAAGACAGCAGGGCAGGGCATGGGCACCATGCTGCATCAGGTATTTTAGCAAGGGAGGCATTTGATGCAGCGGCCGACCCAACAAAATTCCCTGAACAGCTAATGCAGGGTGTTACTGTATGGCAGGCGAAAAGGATGCTGAGGAATACTATCAACTTTGGAAGCACCAACACACAAAATGAAAACCAATTTAAGATAGATGTTGGCATGTACAACCCATTGCTTGGTAAAAGTTATGGGGAGATTGCAGCATTGAGCCGGAGCCAGCACAGGAGCCAGGGATTTGGCGTGCCTGCACAAAGAGGAACCATGCTTGAATATTTTGAAACGATAAAAGGCGACAAGCCGGTGATTGATTTGTTTGATGGCGTGGATGCAAGCTGGCAAAGGGTTAACCAAAAAAATATAGAAGATTCTATTGCAGCCATTATTTCAAGATATGATTTGCAAAAACCAGTTGCTTCACTAAAGAGTTTGGTGGGTTTGTATAATGCCATCAATAAACTGGATGATAGTTATTGGAAAAACCAAAAGTTAAAAGAGTTGCAAAATGCGATTGAAAATTGCGGTGGCTTGTTTATGGAAGCAACTGCAAATGCACAATATGTTTCACAAGGGGATAGTTTGAAGATAACTTTTACTATTAACAACCGGCAAGGCATAAATGCCACTGATGCAAATGCGGGGTTTTATGAGGGTAATTACAAACTGGGCGAGCTAAAAAAGAATACCAATATTTCAAGTTAATCAACAATTTTTATCCCCTGGATTGCAAACTCAGCCCAGCCTTATTGGTTAGAGAAAAAATTGGATCAAGGGAGTTTTGTTGTAGACGATCAAAAAAAAATCGGCAAGGCAGAAAATGACC